>NZ_JBEYER010000179.1:0-6447 GCF_040634005.1 Micromonospora sp. NPDC007271 | reverse complement strand
TCCAGCTCGGCACCACCACCCTGACCTTCCGCGTGGACGGCTGACCAGCGTTGCCGGAACTCGTCATCACCGTCGCCCGGTTCGGGTTCCTCATCCTGCTGTGGATCTTCGTCTTCACGGTGGTCGGGGTGATCCGCCGGGACCTCTTCGCGGGGGCCAGGTCGGGTCGGCTGGTGGCCGCGCCACGCGCGGTCGGCGCCTCGACCGGGCAGGCGGCGAAGCCGGCGAAGGTGAAACGGGGCAGAGCCGCGCACCAGTTGGTGGTCACCGCCGGCCAGCTGGCCGGGACCCGGATCACCCTTGGTGAATCCCAGATCACCATCGGGCGGGCCGAGGATTCGACGTTGGTGATCACCGACGACTACGCCTCGGCGCGGCACGCCCGGCTGGTTCCGCGCGACGGGCAGTGGTTCGTCGAGGATCTCGGATCGACTAACGGCACCTACCTGGATCGCGCTAAGGTCACCGGACCGACCCCCGTCCCCCTCGGCGTGCCGATCCGCATCGGCCGCACTTCCCTCGAATTACGGCCATGACTCTGACCCTGCGCTATGCGGCCCACAGCGACCGCGGTCTGATCCGAGACGGTAACCAGGATTCCGTCTACGCCGGGCCGCGGCTGCTCGCCGTAGCCGACGGCATGGGCGGCATGGCCGCCGGTGACGTCGCCAGCAACATCGTCATCGGTGCCATGGCGCCCCTCGACGAGGACGTCCCCGGGGACGCTCTCGTCGACGCGCTGCGTTCGGCCGTGGGCACCGCCAACCAGCAGCTCCGCGACACCGTCGACGCCAACCCGCAGCTGGAGGGGATGGGCACCACGCTCACCGCGACCCTCTTCTCCGGCAGCAAGCTCGGCATGGTGCACATCGGCGACTCGCGGGCCTATCTCCTGCGGAACGGTGAGTTCACGCAGATCACCAAGGACGACACGTACGTCCAGATGCTCGTCGACGAGGGCCGGATCAGCGCGGAGGAGGCGAGCAGCCACCCCCAGCGTTCCCTGCTCACCCGGGCGCTGGACGGCCGCGACATCGACCCGGAGTACAGCGTCCGGCAGGTGCTCCCCGGCGACCGCTACCTGATCTGCTCCGACGGGCTCTCCGGGGTGGTCAGCGCCGACACCATCGCCGACACGTTGCGCCAGTACGCCGACCCGCAGCAGTGCGTAGAGCGCCTGGTGCAGCTCGCCCTGCGCGGCGGCGGCCCGGACAACATCACCGTGATCATCGCCGACGCCACCGACCAGGACATCGTCGAGGCGAGCCCGATCGTCGGCGGTGCCGCGGCGCGGGACCGGGGCATGGCCACCTCGGCCGACGTCTCCACCCCGGCGGCGCGGGCCTCGGCCCTCTCCGCCCCGCGGGCGCCCGCCCCTGAGGAGCCGGTGGACACCCGCGACGACGAGCCGGAGCGCGGCCGGCACCGGCCGCTGCGTACCGCCGCGATGCTGCTGGCGCTCCTGGTCATCCTCGGTGGGGGCGTCTTCGGTGGGTGGAGCTACACCCAGCGCCAGTACTACGTCGGCGCCACCGAGGACGGCCAGCTCGCCGTCTTCCGGGGCGTGCCGGGCCAGGTCGCCGGCCTCGACCTGTCGAGCGTGCACTCCCGGAGCCCGGCCAAGCTGGACGACCTCACCCTGGCCGCGCAGGAGCAGGTCAAGCAGGGCATCCAGGCCCGGAGCGAGCCGGACGCCGAGCGCCGGCTGGCCGAGCTGACCAGCGACGACCCGACCAACCCCAACCTCAAGCCGATCTGCCCGCCCAGCCCGACGGCCACCGCCACCGCCACGGCCGTCAGCCCCGCCCCGACCACCACCGCACCCACCCCGGCGGCCGGCGCGAGCGTCCTTCCGTCGGGCACCACCACGCCGGTGCCGACCAGTACGCCCGCGCCGACCACCACGCCCGACGCCGTCGTCTCCGACACCGTTCCGCCGGTCGACCCGGCGGGCTGCCGGTCGCCGGAGTGAGTGCCGGCTCAACCCCGAGGACTTGACCGTGACCGCAGCCGCCGTACCGGCCACCTCTCCCGCCTCGACGGGTGAGCAGCCGGGCGTACGCCTGGCCCGGTCCCGGCGTAACGCCGAGCTGTCGCTGCTGCTGCTCGCCATGGTGCTGGTGGCGGCGTACGGGGCGACGATCGAGGCGAACGTGCTGGACACGGTCACCCCGGACTTCTGGGTGCCGGCCGCCACGCTGGGGCTGGTCTTCCTCGGCCTGCACCTGGTGATCCGCTGGCTGGCGCCCTTCGCGGACCCGGCGCTGCTGCCGGCGGTCGCCCTGCTCAACGGCATCGGGGTGGGCTTCCTGCGCCGCTACGACCTGGCCAAGGCCGACTCGGCCGACCGGGAGAGCCTGGCCATCTTCGCGGGCACGGGCGGCCGGCAACTCGCCTGGACGCTCGCCGCGGTGATCCTCGCCGCGGCGCTGCTGGCGATCATGCGGGACCACCGCTCGCTCTCCCGGTACGCGTACACCCTGGGCCTGGCCGGCATCGTCCTGGTGATGATCCCGGCGGTGCTGCCGAACCAGTTCTCCGAGGTCAATGGCGCCAAGCTGTGGATCCGGTTCGGCGGCTTCCAGATCCAGCCGGGTGAGTTCGCCAAGCTCGCCCTGCTCACCTTCTTCGCGTACTACCTGGTCCGCAAGCGCGAGGTGCTCTCGCTGGCCAGCCGGCGGGTGCTCGGCATCGACTTCCCGCGCGGCCGGGACCTCGGCCCGGTCCTGGTGGTCTGGATGATCAGCATCCTGGTGCTGGTCTTCGAGAAGGACCTGGGCACCTCGCTGCTGTACTTCGGCATGTTCGTGGTGACGCTCTACATCGCCACCGAACGGGTCAGCTGGCTGCTCATCGGTCTGATCCTCTTCTTCGGCGGCGCCTACCTGGCGTACGTGCTGGGCAGCACCGTCGGTGGCCCGTTCGCGAACTTCTACGTCCGGGCGGAGATCTGGCTGGACCCGTTCGCCGACCCGTACGACAAGGGCTGGCAGCTCGTCCAGGGTCTGCTCACGCTCGGCACCGGCGGCCTCTTCGGGGCGGGCCCGGGCGGCGGCCAGCCGACGCTGCTGCCCGAGGTGCAGACCGACTTCATCTTCGCCGGCATCGGTGAGGAGATCGGCCTCTTCGGCCTCTCCGCGCTGCTCGTGGTCTATCTGCTGATCGTCGAGCGGGGGCTGCGGGCCGCGCTGGCGGTGCGGGACTCGTTCGGCAAGCTGCTGGCCGGCGGCCTGGCCTTCACCCTGGGGCTGCAGGTCTTCGTCATCGTCGGCGGGATCAGCAAGCTCATCCCGCTGACCGGTCAGACCACCCCGTTCCTCTCCGCCGGTGGTTCGTCGCTGATGGCGAACTGGCTGCTCATCGCGACCCTGCTCCGGGTCTCCGACGGCGCCAGCCGGCCGGTGGCCCCCGGTGGCCCGGCGGCCCGGCCGTCCGGCGGCCCGCCCGAGCAGCTGCACGGCGCCCCGACGGAGGTGATCCGGCCGTGAACGCACCCCTGCGCCGCGTCGGTGTGGTCGTGATGGTCCTCTTCGGGCTGCTCTTCGCGAACCTGAACTGGATCCAGGCCTACAAGGCGGACGAATACCGCACCAGCGACTACAACGGCCGGGTCCAGGTCGACGAGTACAAGCGCAAGCGCGGCAACATCGAGGTCGGCGGCACCGCGGTCGCGATCAGCAAGAATACCGGCGGCAAGCTCAGGTTCCAGCGCACCTACCCGGGCGGCGAGACCTACGCACACGTGCTCGGCTACAAGCCGGTCAACGGTGGCGAGGTCGGCATCGAGCGGATCGAGGACGGGTTTCTCGCCGGCACCAGCGACCAGCTCATCGGCGACCGGATCAAGGACATGTTCACCGGTGACAAGACCGGTGGCGGCAACGTGCTGCTGACCCTGTCGAAGCGGGCCCAGGAGACGGCGTACAAGCAACTCCAGAACAACCAGGTCGGGGCGACCAGGGGCGCGGCCATCGCGATCAATCCGCGTACCGGCGCCGTGCAGGCGCTGGTCTCCATGCCGAGCTTCGACCCGAACCCGCTGGCCGACCACGACACTGAGGCGGCCGGCAAGGCGTACGACAAGCTCGACAACGATCCGGAGCGCCCGCTGGCCAACCGGGCGCTGGCCGAGACCCTTCCCCCGGGCTCCACCTTCAAGATCGTGGTGGCCGCGGCGGCGCTGGAGAACGGCGTCGGCAAGCAGACCCGGATCCCGGCCGGGCCGAGCTGGACTCCGCCGACTGCGGGCAAGCCGATCGAGAACGCCGCCCGCTCGATCTGCCCGGAATCCCAGGTGACCCTGATGGAGGCGGTCACCGAGTCGTGCAACACCGGCTTCGCGCAGCTCGGCGTGCGGCTCGGCGCCGACAAGATCAAGGACAAGGCCCAGCAGTTCGGCTTCGAGCAGGACGACCTCACGGTCGGCCAGCTCGGTAAGGGCGGCCTGCCGGTGGCGCCGAGCCAGACCGGCGACATGCAGAACCCGGACGGCAGCACCGACCCGGCGGCGCTGGCCCAGTCCTCGATCGGGCAGAACAATGTGCGGATGACCCCGCTACAGGGCGCGCTGATCGCCGCCTCGGTGGCGAACGGGGGCAGCCAGATGCGGCCGTACCTGGTCCAGCAGCTGCTCGGCCCGGACCGGACCACGGTCTACGACGCCGCCAAGCCGCGTGAGCTGCGCCGGCCGGTGAGCGAACAGGTCGCCGGCGACCTGCGCGAGATGATGGTCAGCGTGGTCCGCAACGGCACCGGGCGAAAGGCCGCCATCGACGGGTACACCGTGGGTGGCAAGACCGGGACGGCCGAGTCCGGCCCGGGCACCCCCGACCACGGCTGGTTCATCGGCTTCGCGCTGGACAAGAACGGCACCCCGATCTCCGCCGTCTGCGTGGAGCTGGAGCGAGCCGGTAGCGGCGGCAGCGCCGAGGCGGCCCGGATCGCCGGCCGGATCATGGCGGCGGTCATCACCGACTCCGGAGGCCGCTGACATGCTCAGCCCCGGGGTGCAGCTCGGCAACCGCTACCGCCTCGACGAGCGGATCGCCAGCGGTGGCATGGGTGACGTGTGGCGCGGCACCGACCAGGTGCTGGGCCGGACGGTCGCGGTCAAGAGCCTGCTGCCCGCCCTGCTGGACGAGCCGGGCTTCGCCGAGCGGTTCCGCGGCGAGGCGCGGACGATGGCCACCATCAACCACCCGGGCGTGGTCGACGTCTACGACTTCGGCAGCGACCAGCAGATCGCCTTCCTGGTCATGGAGTACGTCGAGGGTGACGCGCTCTCCTCGACCCTGAGCCGGGTCGGGCGGCTCACCCCGGCCCGGACGATGGCCCTGCTGGCGCAGGCCGCCGACGCGCTGCACGCCGCCCACGAGAAGGGCATCGTGCACCGGGACGTGAAGCCCGGCAACCTGCTGGTCCGGCCGAACGGCACGCTGGTGCTCACCGACTTCGGCATCGCCCGCTCCGACCTGGTGGGTCAGCTCACCGCCGCCGGCTCGGTGCTCGGCACCGCCTCGTACATCTCGCCGGAGCAGGCCACCGGCGCGGTGGCCACCCCTGCCTCGGACGTGTACGCGCTCGGCGTGGTCGCGTACCAGTGCCTCGCCGGCCGGCGGCCCTTCGAGGGGGACAATCCCCTCGAAATCGCCATGAAGCACGTACGGGATGCGCCCCGGCCGCTCCCCTCCGACATCCCGCCCCAGGTCAAGGCGATCGTGGAGCGGGCCATGGCCAAGGACCCGGCGGCCCGCTGGCCGAGCGCCGCCGCCCTGGCCAGCGTTGCCCGGCAGGTCAAGCTCGCCCTGTCCCAGCAGGCCCGGGCCGCGGGCCAACCCCGCCCGATCTCCGGCGTACCGTCCTCGCCGGGCGCGCCAGCGGCTCGGGCCCAGGTCCCGGCCGCGGCGCGACCGCAGCCCCGCCCGGCCGCGGCGATCGCCCGCCCGCCGGTAGCGCCGCGTCCGGCCACGCCGGCCCCGCAGCCCCGGCCGCCGGTCGCCCCGCGCGTCGCCGCGGCCGTCTCGCCGCCCGGGCAGCACAACCCCATTGGGTACGCCCGGCCGGCGGCCGTGCCCGCCCGGCCGCTGCCGGCTCCCCGACGCTCCCGGGCCGGGCGGTGGCTGGTCGCCATCGTGCTGGGCGTACTGGTCGTGCTGTGCTCGGGCGTGGTTTCCTACAAATTCCGGAAGAGCGCGGCCGGCGGTCCCGGCGCGGCCGCTCCGGTGAGCGTGACCTCCGGCGCGCTGCGGGCGCACGGGGGAGACGATCAGGTCCGGACGTCGTACCGTCGTGGGGTACGGCTTCAACTGCCTGGCGGCGAGACGACGACGAGCGAAGGACGAGAGACGCGATGACAGCGCAGGCCCGCCTGCTCGGTGGCAGGTACCAGGTCGGCGAGCTGCTCGGCTACGGCGGCATGGCGGAGGTGCACCGCGGTCGCGATCTCCG
>NZ_JBEYER010000178.1:0-6804 GCF_040634005.1 Micromonospora sp. NPDC007271 | reverse complement strand
CGACGTCATGCCCAACTCGTGCGCCGCCGACACCACCGGGTAGGACCACATCCCGCCTGGCTGGCGGTACCAGCAGATCGGCGCGTCGGGGACCGCGGCCCTGATCGCCGCGTTGGCCCGGAGCAGGTCAGCCCGGATCTCGCCCGGAGACCGTCGGCTCAGCGAAAGGTTGTGGTTCCAGGAGTGATTGCAGAGTGTGTGCCCATCGGCCACGATCGCCTGCACCAGCTCGGGGTACCGCTGCGCGTTCTCCCCGACCACACAGAAGGTTGCGTGAACGCGGAATTGCCGCAGCACGGCCAGGACCTGCGGGGTGTATCGGGGGTCAGGCCCATCGTCGAAGGTGAGCGCGACCTGGCGGGTGCCGGTGACGGCCTGCGCGCCGGAGACCCCACCCCCGGCAGTGGCCGTGGCGTCCGGCCCGGCCTCGGGCGAGTCCGCGCTACGGTCGCCGCGCGCCGTGCCAGGCGACCCCGGCTGGTGGGTGTACCGCGGGCCGCTCAGGTCGCCGGCAACCCCGGTGGCGTGTTGCCGCGACGGGTCCACGGCCAAGCTCCGCCCGATCGCATACGCCGAGGAGAGTAGGGCGGCGGTCACCAGGGCGACCAGCGCCGTGGCGCGTCTGGGTGGAGTCGGCCACGTCATCGACGGCGCCCGCGAAGCAAGCCCAACCCCCCGCTCGCATCCTCAGGTCGCACGCTTCCCCCCTCCGACAGCCCTGGTTGTCAGCCTACGGCGCAGAATGTGACGTACAGCCGCTGATGCCGCAGAATCATGTTGGGCGCTCACGCAACCCGGGGCCGCGCGACCCCTGCCGGCACCGCTCTCGGTGGCCTCCCGGGATCTCGGCGCGTTCGCGGCGTGCCGTTTCCCGCTGTGCTGCACTGTCCCGATGGGTGATCTGACGCAACGTACGCCCCGCCCCGATGTCGTGGTCGTCGGTGGCGGCGTCATCGGCCTCACCACCGCCGTCTGCCTGGCCGAGGCCGGCATGGCGGTGCTGGTCCGCACCGCCGACCCGGTCGAGCGGACCACCTCGGCGGTGGCCGGCGCGATGTGCGGGCCGACGATCAGCGGCCCTGACGACCCGGCCACCCGTTGGGGCCGCGTCGGCGAGACCGAGTTCGCCGCCCTCGCCGAGGACCCGGCCTCCGGGGTGCACGTCGTACGCGGCCGGCTGGTCTCCGATCTGGGCGACGCGCCGCCACCGTGGGCGGCCGGGGTGCCCGGCTTCGCCCCGTGCACCGAGCAGGAGCGGGCGGGCTACCGCAGCGGATTCTGGGCCGAGCTGCCCTTCGCCGACATGCCGCGCTATCTGGCGTACCTGACGGCGCGGCTGACCGCGGCCGGCGGGCAGGTGCGGCTGCGGCCGGTGACCGCGCTGGCCGAGGCCGCGACCGAGGCGTCGGTGGTGATCAACTGCGCCGGCGTGGCCGCCGCCGAGCTGGCCGGCGACGACAGCGTCCGCCCGGTGAAGGGACAGCACGTGGTGGTCGCCAACCCCGGCCTGACGGAGTTCTTCTACGAGGGCGGCGCCACCGACTTCTGGTGTGGCTTCTTTCCGCACGGCGACCGGGTGGTGCTCGGCGGGGTGGCCCTGCCGTACGACCGGGACCCGACCCCGGACCCGGCGGTGGCGGAGCGGATCCTGGCCCGCTGCGCCGAGGTCGAACCCCGGCTCGCCGGGGCGCGGGTGCTGCGCCACGAGGTGGGTTTCCGGCCGGTCCGACCCTCGGTGCGGCTGGCGGAGGAGCCGCTCGGCGGGGCCCGGTGCGTGCACAACTACGGCCACGGCGCGGTCGGCGTCACCCTCTCGTGGGGCTGCGCGCGGGAGGTCGCCGCGCTGGTCGCCGGCTGAGCCGCCGCCCGGGCGGGCCCGTCGCGCGCCCGCCCGGGGCAGCGTCAGCCCTGGCCGACTCCGAGCTGGGCCATCAGGCTCATCCCCTCCGAGACCACCCAGTACTCGGCGAACCGGTCGCCGCTGCTGCGCAGGATGTCGGTGCCGGCGAACTGCACCTTGGTCCCCGGCTCGGCGGTGGCGCCCGGCATCCCGCCCGCGTACGTGCCGTGGAACCGCCAGTGCGCGGCGACCAGGTCCCCGTCGACGATCGGGCCGACCTCGATGACGGTGGACACGTCCCGGAACAGTGCGCAGCTCTCCCGGATCAGCTGGGTCAGCGCCGCCGGGCCGCGGACCTGCTCGGCCGGCGCGCCGTCGGTGCGGGCCTGGTGGATCACGAAGTCCGGGGTGACCAGCTCGGCGGCGAGCGCGTCGAGCCGCTCGCCGTCGGCCGTCCACGCCTGCTCCAGATACCGCCGGTAGCGGGCCTTCACGTCGTCGGTCATCTCGATCACTCCTCTCGGTTCAGTAACGTCCGGAGGCGCCGGTACGGCGCGGGCCGTACGGTGCCTCGTCGAGCCAGCGACCGGCGGCGGGCACGGCCGGGGCGACGGCCGCCGCGAGCCGCTGCCGCAGGCGTCCGGCGAGGCCGGCCTGCTGGTGGGCCAGGGCCTGGCCGGCGGCGGCCCGGTTGCGTTCGGCCGCACCGCGTCGCGTCGCGTCGTAGCGGTCCACGGCGGCCGCCGCGCCGGCCGGGGCGGCGAGCGCGGCGGCGACCGCCGCGGCGGCCTCGTCCGCGTCGGCGATGCCGCTGTTCATTCCCCGCGCCCCGAAGGGCGCGAAGAGGTGGGCGGCCTCCCCGGCGAGCAGTACCCGCCGGTGCGGGTCGGTGAACGCCGGCGCGACCCGCTGCTGGAAGTGGTAGTGCGACACCCAGAGGATCCGCTCCGGCGCCCCGGGGTCGAGCACCCGCGGCAGCCAGCGCCGGACCCGGTCCGGGGTGGCGATCGTCTCCTCCGTGTCGCCGGCCCGGCACTGGAGGTCGACCTGCACCCCGCCGGCGAACGGGATGACCAGCAGGTGCCGGCCGCCCATCCCGGGGTGGTGGTAGTGGAACACCCGCTCCGCCGGGTAGGGCCGGTCCGGGTCCTGCTCCACGTCGACCACCACATGGAAGCGGGGCGAGCGGTGGCCGACGATCGGGATGTCGAGCGCCCGGCGGATCGCCGAACGGGCGCCGTCGGCGGCGATGACGTAGCTCGCCCGGAACGCCCGGCCGTCGGTGGTGGTCAGGCGCACCTCGTCCGGGTCGACGTGGATCGTCTCGACGCCGGCGTCCCAGTGGATGCGCACGTCGAGGCGCTTGGCCGCGTCCCGGAGCAGCCGCTCGGTGTCGACCTGCCGCAGGCTGGTGAACGGGGGCAGGCCGGGCCCGTGGCGTGGCGGGTAGCTGCGCCGGAACACCTCGCGGCCGGCGTACCGGGTGGACCGGGTGTGCCAGACCAGCCCCTGCCGGGCCAGTTCGGCACCGAGGCCGGGAGCGACGCGTTCCAGCCGGTGCAGGGTCTCGCCGTGCACGTACAGCGCCCGGCTGCCGGGGCGGACCCGGTCGGCCGGGTCGGCTTCCAGCACCGTCGCGGGCAGGCCCCGTGAGCGCAGCGACAGGGCCGCCGCCAGCCCGACCGGCCCCGCGCCGACCACCAGGACCGGTGCCGGGGGCGCGGTCACGGCCGGGCCCCGACGGTACGGGCGGCCCGCGCCGGCCGCTGCGCGGCCTCCTCCCGCAGGCGGACCTTGTCCACCTTCCCCACCGCGGTCTGCGGCAACGCGTCGACCACCCGGAGCCGGTCCGGCAGCTTGTACGCGGCCAGTCCGCGCTCGCGCAGAAAGCCGGTCAGCTGCCCGAGCCGGGGCGCCTCGCCCCGAGGCACCACGAACAGGCAGCTCCGCTCCCCGAGCAGCGGGTCGGGCATCGCAACCAGGGCGGCCTGCGCCACCGCCGGGTGGGCGAGGACGATGTTCTCGACCTCCTCGGCCGACACCTTCTCCCCGCCCCGGTTGATCACGTCCTTGCGCCGGCCGGTGATGACCAGGTGCCCGGTGGGCAGCCGCCGGGCGAGGTCCCCGGTGCGGAAGAAGCCGTCGTCGGTGAACGCGCGGGCGTTGTGGTCGGGCGCCTGGTAGTAGCCCCGGAAGGTGTACGGGCCGCGGACCAGCAGCTCGCCGGTCTCGCCGTCGGGCACCGGGCGGTCCTCGGCGTCCACGATGCGGATCTCGTCATCGGGCGAGAGCGGCTTGCCCTGGGCGTTGAGGATCAGCTCCTCCGGGTCGTCGAGCCGGCTCTGGCTGAGCAGGCCCTCGGCCATGCCGAAGGACTGCTGGAGCCGGCAACCGAGGGCGGTCGCCATGCGCCGGGCCGCCTCGGGGGTGACGTGGCTGCCACCGACCTGGACCAGGCGCAGGCTGCTCAGGTCGGTGGACCGGTTGGCGGCCGCGTCGGCCCAGATCAACCCGAGCGGCGGGACCAGCCCGGTGACGGTGACCCGTTCGGCGGTGATCAGCGGGAACGCCTCGTCGGGGCTGCCGTTCGGGCAGAGCACCACCCGCCCGCCGACGGACAGGGTGCCGAGCACCCCGGGGCAGGCGAGGGCGTAGTTGTGCGCCACCGGGAGCACGGCCAGGTAGACGGTGGCGGCGTCCAGCCCGGCGGTGGCCGCGCTGAGCCGGATGTTGTACCAGTAGTCGTCGTGGGTGCGCGGGATCAGCTTCGGCACCCCGGTCGTGCCGCCGGAGAGCAGGAACAGCGCGACGTCGGTGGGGTCCGGGTCGGGTAGCTCGGCGGGCTCGGCCGCGGTCAGCTCCGCGTACGGGACGAACCCGTCGGTGTCGCCGGGGTCGCCGACCACGACGACCGTGCGCAGCGCGGGCAGCTCGGCCCGTACCTGCGCCGCGAGCGCGCGGTGGTCGAAGCCGCCGGCGACGTCCGGGATGACGTACGCCACCGCCTGCGCGGCGCGGCAGAGGTATTCCACCTCGGCCCGGCGGTGGGCGGGCAGGGCGAACACGGGCAGCGCGCCGAGCCGGAACAGCGCGAAGCAGAGCACCACCAGCTCGGGCACGTTCGGCAGGTGCAGCACCACCCGTTCGCCAGGCCGGATGCCCTGCCTGCGCAGGCCGGCGGCGATCCGGTCGGCCTGCTCGTCCAGCTGGGCGTAGGTCCACCGGGTGTCCCCGGCGACCAGCGCGGTGCGCAGGCCGTGTGCCCGCGCCGCCGCGCGCAGCAGGGCGCCGAGCGGCTCGCCCCGCCAGTGTCCGGCGGCCCGGTACCGGGCGGCCAGGTCTTCGGGCCAGGGTACGCAACCTTCCAGCACGTCGTCCTCCTTCCGATCAGGGGGTGGGTCAGGGGGTCAGCCGTTCCAGGTCCCAGCCGCCGTCGTCGCGGCGCTGGTAGCGCAGCCGGTCCGGCACCCCGTCGACGCGGCCCTGCCAGAACTCGATCCGGCGCGGGAGCAGCCGGTAGCCGCCCCACTCCCGCCCGCGCGGCACCTCCTGGCCGGCGTAGCGCCGCTCCAGCGCGGCGATCTGCTCGCGGACCACCTGCGGGCCGTCGACCGCCGTCGACTGGTCTGAGGCGCGGGCCAGCAGCTGGACCGGGCGCGGCAGCTGGCCGAAGAAGCCGTCCGCGCTCACCTCGTCGAGGCGCTCGGTGTCGCCCTCGACGCGGACCTGCCGGTCGGCCTCGAGCCAGCCGAAGCAGAGCGAGGCCCGGGGGTTGACGGTCAGTTCCAGCCCCTTGCGGCTGTCGTAGCGGGTGAGGAAGACGAAGCCGTGGTCGACCCGGACCACGTCGACCAGCCGGGCGGCGGGCCGGCCGTCGGGGGCGACCGTGGCGAGCACGGCCGCGGCGGGGTCGTACGGGCCGGTCGCCGCCCACTCGGCATGCCACCGGCGGAACTGCGCGACCGGGTCCGGGTCGGCCTGGCTCGCGGCGAGACCCTCGCGGCGGTACCGGGCCCGCGTATTGGCGAGGTCGTTGGTCATCCGTCCCTCCAGTCTGGAATGCTGCACTTCACGTCATTTGATAAATGCATCGGCATATATTAGATTCTGGTGTTGTTCGATCCGGCGCTGTCTCCCATCGAAGGGATGCCATCCGATGAGCACGTCCTCCCCCGCCGCGTCGAGCCTGGTCGAGAGGCACCGGGCCGTCGACTCGCCCACCACGTTCCGGCTGCTGGACCTGGAGTGGGATCTGCTGCCCGGCGTCTTCGCCCCGCACCTGACCCAGTCCGCCGCCCTCTACGCCGAGTGGGTGCCCTATCCGGTCGGCGGCTCCTTCTGCGAGATCGGCAGCGGCACCGGCTACCTGTCGGTGCTGGCCGCCCGGCACGGGTGCGCCTCGGTGACGGCGACCGACATCAGCGCGGTGGCGGTCGACAACACCCGACGCAACGCGGCCCGGCATGGTGTGGCCGACCGGGTCACCGTCCACCAGGGCGACCTGTTCGCGCCCATCCCGGCCGGCGAACGCTTCGACGTCATCTTCTGGAACTCCAACTTCGTGGACACCGACGAGCCGGCCCCCGACGGCGACCACCTGCACCAGGCCCTGTTCGACCAGGGCTACCGGGCGCACGAGGGCTACCTCGCCGGGGCCCGGGACCGCCTGCATCCGGGCGGCCAGCTGCTGCTCGGCTTCACCGACCTGGGCAACGCCGACCGGCTGGCCGAGCTGGCCGACCGGCACGGCTGGCGGGTGCGCGTGCAGCGGGCGGTGCGGTGCGCCGCCCCGCAGGGTGACCTGCACTACCAACTCCTCCGCCTCGAATCCGACTGACCGGCCCGGCGCCGGCCGCCTCGGGCGGCCCGGGTTGAGCAACCCGCGTCGGGTCAGCGTGGCGACGATGAACACATGGCCAAGGTCTCCGGTGTGAGCCTGGACGAGGCCATCGCCCGGATCAAGG
>NZ_JBEYER010000177.1:3956-6841 GCF_040634005.1 Micromonospora sp. NPDC007271 | reverse complement strand
AAAACCCGAGGGCGACCAAGGGAATCCCCGTCCTTTAGGGCGGGGAGGATGTCAATTCGGTTTCACCGGCGAGATCAGGTTAGTTGGCGGGCTTGCCGAACCAGCGGGAGAGGTGGTCGTCCAGGTCCTGTTGGTCGTCGCCGATCCAGGCGACGTGGCCGTCGGGGCGTAGCAGGACGCACGGAACATCCAGTA
Source organism: Micromonospora sp. NPDC007271 (assembly GCF_040634005.1). Lineage (NCBI taxonomy): Bacteria > Bacillati > Actinomycetota > Actinomycetes > Micromonosporales > Micromonosporaceae > Micromonospora > Micromonospora sp. NPDC007271. Next base: position 6,646 of record NZ_JBEYER010000177.1, on the reverse strand, counting down.
CCGCAGTGGGATCCCCGAGGTAATCGACCCGGTCCGACCAGCCGCCGACGGTCAGGCGTTCGGTGCGGTCCAGCAGCAGACCGCGGCCGCGATGCAGCAGACCGTAGAGGTGGCCCTGTTTCACGTCGATGTCGCGCAGGCGGCGGCCGAGCAGGTCGGGGCCTTCGCCGAAGTCGTAGCGGATGCCGATCGCGGTGATCTTCTCGATCAGGTAGCGGTTCACCTCGTCGAAGTCCATCAGTTCGGTGAGCAGCCTGCGCACGGCCTGCGGGCCCGGTGCGGTGGACAGCAGTTCCATCTGGGCGCGGGTGTTGTCCAGCACTTCCTCGGCGACCGGATGACGTTCGGCCTGGTAGGTGTCCAGCAGTGTTTCCGGCGCCCAGCCGCGGATCTGTGCGGCCAGTTTCCAGCCGAGGTTGAATGCGTCCTGAACGCCCAGGTTGAGGCCCTGTCCGCCGGTGGGTGGATGGATGTGTGCCGCATCGCCGGCCAGCAGCACCCGCCCGACCCGATAACGTTCGGCTAGCCGGGTGGCATCCCCGAAGCGGGACAACCAGCGCGGGGAGTGCACGCCGAAATCGGTTCCGGCGATGGTGCGCAACTGTTGTTTGAAATCCTCGAGGGTGGGCGGTTCCGCACGATCACTGACTCCCGCGACGGGGACCACGACGCGATAGACCCCAACGCCTGCGGGCCCGAGGCTGAATCGCTTATCGGTCTCGCGGATTTCGGTCACCTTGGCGGTGATCTCCTCCTGCGGCACACCCACTTCCATCTCGCCCATCAGCGTCTCGGTCCGCGAGGGCTCGCCGGGGAAGCCGACGCCGAGCAGTTTGCGCACCGTACTGCGCCCGCCGTCACAGCCGACGAGATAGCGCGAACGCAGCTGCTCCCCGTCGGCCAGCTCGACGGTCACACCCTCGTCGTCCTGCTCGAAATCGGCCACCGCACAACCGCGCCGGACCTGCGCACCCAGTTCGATCGCATGTTCTTCGAGCAGGTTGACGATGACCGGCTGCGGGATGCCCAGCAGATAGGCGTGCGCGGAATCCAGGCCGTCGGGCGCGGGTTTGTTGACAGCGGCGAAGAAGCCGCCGGCCGGACGCTGTCTTCCGTGTTCGAGAACGCGCTCCAGCAGCCCGCGCATTGCCATCAGCTCGATACTGCGAATGTGCAGACCGACTATGCGGACGAACGACACGGGCTCGGTTTCCTTCTCCAGAACGAGTACCCGCACATCGTGCAGCCGCAGTTCGGCGGCCAGCATCGCACCAGTCGGCCCGCACCCGGCAATGATCACGTCGAACATGAGGGGCGCACGATCGGCGCCGGAGGCCGGCGATGGGAGGCCGGGGACGTCGCTCACAGTGGAGTCGCGCTCGACCGTATCGTTCGACGACGGCTCGGCGGTGAACTGCAGAGGGTGCATAGGTGTGCCTTTCGGGAGTGCCTTCTTGGCGAGGCGCTCCCGGCGACACCTACGTCAGACGCCCGACCGTGACGGGAGGGGGAGCACCCACATCGATACAGCTTTCATGGGTCTCACCTCCTCGGGCGGTGTCACGGCCAGCTGCAAGCTACAAGCCCGAGCATCATCCCGTCCAGTCCTTTCCCGCCACGTGATCACGACTCCAGACGGGCCCGTGTAGCGGCGGGGATGTCTCCGGCGCGGAGCGCGGCATGGACGGCCACCACCACCGGGTCGAAGAGCCGATATACCCGGCACCCACACAAACCTGCGAACTGGCACAGGCGTACGAGGATCAGCGGTGCAGCATCCGGCGCACCGGCCCGCGGACGGCCCGCCGTACCCGCTCGCTCAGCTGCTGGGAGCGCAGCGAGTCGAGGGTTTCCTCCAGCGTCCGCTGCTGATCCCGCAGCCGCTGGATCCGGGTCAGCAGGTCCTCGGGTGCGGTGGCGGTGGCCGGGCGCACCGCGGGCGGGAAGCTGGTCTGGCGGACCTGCTGGTCGAAGCGGGTGGCGCTGTCCCCGTCGGCGAACGCGTGCCCGAGGTCGTGCCGGGCGAGGAAGTCGATGATCCGGGTGAAACGGGCCTTGTGGCCGTCGTTGAGGGCGCTGTAGTCGGCCTCCGCGTAGAGGTCGGCGGCGTCCACGTCCGCCGGCACGTCCCGCATGATCCGGTGCGGGATGCCGAAGTAGCGGGCCAGCTCCAGGGTGCGCGAGTCGTGGGCGAGGAGATACCCGGGGGTGCCGGAGATCAGCGCCGTGATGGTGCCGTGGATCCTGGTGCCGAAGGCGAAGTCGAAGCCGGAGAGGTACTCCATCCAGGGCCACGGGTCCATGAACATCCGCACCTTGTCCTCGACGAAGAGCGGGTGCGAGGTGTGGATCGGCATGCCGTCGGACTTGCCGCGCAGGTGCGGCCGGTCGCCGTAGAGCAGGGTGCCGAGGGTGTACAGGTCCTGCGCCACGTACCGCAGGTTCGGGTAGCGCTGGTGATGGTGCTGGATGATCGGGGACAGCGCCCGAACGTACGGCGAGATGACGAACGCGAGCCGGTCCTCGGTGTTCAGCGTCGCCTTCGCCTTCTCGATCCGGAGGCTGTCGCCGTGCAGGAACATCGACGGGCAGCCGATCTGCTCGACTGCGGAGAAGCCCAGGGTGCGCAGGTAATCCTCGGTGACCTCGCCGCGTACGCCGATGCTGTGCGAGCGGTCGAGCACCGCCCG
>NZ_JBEYER010000177.1:0-3858 GCF_040634005.1 Micromonospora sp. NPDC007271 | reverse complement strand
CCCGACGCCGAGCACCACCACCGGGATCTTCAGCCGCTCGATCAGTCGGGTCATCGGCGCCAGTCGGGGTGCGTAGCTGCGCCGGAAGGCGTTGGCCAGCGGGATCACGAAGACGTCGTACTTCTCGTTGATCTCGTCGGCCTCGCGCAGGTTGACCCGGAACTGCGACGGGGTGACCTGTGCCGTCGAGGTGGCCAGCAGCTTGTGCGCGGCGTGGCTGAAGACGAGGTTGCCGCTGTTCTGGCCGATCCAGTCCCGTTCGAAGGTCTCCTCCGGCGTCACGACGTCGAACGGGCCCTTGCGGGCGCGGAGCAGGATCCGCTGGTGCATCCGGGTTGTCCACCTTCCGTTCCGGGCACCGCATGCCCGGCGGGGACCGGGGCGGCCCGGCCGGCCGGCGTACGGTCCCCGTTCCGTCCAGAAGCCGGAATCTTACGCCATCGGGCTGAGCTGTTGGCGTCCCGCTGGTCGGGCGTTCCGCCCGCGCGTCCGGCGGCCCGGGCCGACCATCGGGCAGGGGGCCCGGCGGCCGCATCGAGCGGCGTCGTCGAGGGCGGCTTGGGGGAGAGGCCGATGTCGCGCCGGCGGGTACCACCGCGCCGGCCACCCCCGCCGCGCCGGTCGCGGTCCGCGTCCCACGGCCCAGGTCGATCGAGTACGCCGGACGGCGCGACCCGGGCTGAGCCGGGTGACCGCCGGGCGGCGCGTCCCGGCCCGCCGGACGGGCGGCGCTCGCCCGTCGCCCCGCCACAGTCCACTCTGGCCGGTGCTGTCCGCCGGGCCGGTGCGACACGCCCGGCGATGGTGCCTTCCGGCCGTTTCGGCGGTAATTTGGGCCCATGCTCCCGATCGCGCTCACCTGTCCCGTGTGGTGGGTGGCGCGCTGGACGGCCCGCATGCTGGCCAGCCTCGCCGTGGTCGTCGCCTGTTCGCTCGGCGCCGCCACGTTGCCCCTGGGCCCGGCCGCGGCGGCTCAGACGGGTGCCCCGACGCCTGCCGTCGACCTCTCGGCCCTCCGGGCCGGGCACCTGAGCGGCCTCGAGCCCGGTGCCGGCCCCGCCCGCCCGGTCCTGCTCCGCTGGTCCGGCCGGGCCGCCGCCGCGGTCGCCGGGGCCGGGAGGGGAGCGCCCGGTGCCGTGGCCGGCCGTGGCGCGCACGACGGGCGGACGGTGTCCGGCGCCGACACGGTCGCCGGCGCCGCCGACCGGCAGGTCGTCCTGAACTACCCGGCCCGGGCCGACCGCGCGTCGGGCGTCCCGGCGGCCCTGGGCCCGGTCGACCGCGACGGCGTCCCGGCCGACCGGGAGGTCACCGTCCCGGTCGACCGGCGGCGCGTCCTGGACGGGCTGCTTCCGGCGGCCGTGGGCTCCCGGGCCCCGCCCGCCCGCTGACGCCGGCGGCCCCCGCCCGCCCCTGCCGTACCGCGAACCTCACCCCGCACCCGCCCGACGGCGGCCCGGCGGCGCCCGTACCGGTCGCGCCCCGCGCCGCGGGCCCGTGCGGACCGCTCCGCCACTCGTTCCCGCGAGGTGCCGACCATGTCGCAGACCCTGCTTCACCACTTCCTCATCAAGCTTCCCGAGGCCGTTGCCATCTGGTCGGCCCTGCTCGTGCTCGCCCTGGGCGTGCTGGCCGCGCTGGTCGCCCGACCGGAGCCGGACACGGCGGCCCCCGATCCGGCCGCGGCGGAGGCGGCCCGCCGGGCCGACCTGCGCCGGTACGCCGACGAGGTGGCGGTGGCCGCCGCCGGGGCCGCGCGGACCGCCCGCCGTCGCCGCGAGCAGTGGCTGGCCGCCCAGGCGGAGGCCGATCGGGCCTGGCGGGCGTACGACGAGGCCGAGACGGCCGCCCGGCGGCTCGCCGGTGCCGCCGTGCTGCCCGAGCCGCGCACCCCACGCACGCCGGCCGAGTACGCGGCCCGGGAGCGGTGGCTGCACCACGCCGCGATGGTGGCGCACTGGCAGGGCGACCTGACCGGCCGGCAGCTCGCCGACGTCCTGGCTCACCGGAACGGGTGGGATCCGCGCCGGCACCCGGCCGAGCAGGAGATCGTCCTGGCCCGGGCGGTACGCGAGGGCCGGCGGGTCGGCTGGCGCACCGCCGCAGAACGGGAACAGCGGGCCTGGCGGGACGCCGAGCTGGCCGCCGAGGCGGCCCGCACGCTGGCCGCGGAGGCGTACGCCGCCGCCGAGGCGCTGCGCCCCGACCCGGTCCCGGTACGCCGCACCGTGCCGCTGGCCCCGGCCCGCGCGGCGGTGCCGGCCGGCGCCACCGGGGCGGCCCGCTTCCGTCCCGCCCGGGTCGGCTGAATTGTTACCGAAATTTGGTGGGCCGCGTCACAGGGAATGCGGAATCGGGCATCCGGATCAGCTCGGGCGATCGACTCCCGCAATTCCGCGCCGATCGTCGGCGTGATGTCCGATTAACGCCCCACGGTCCCGTGACAACTGCCTGTCCCATTGAGTCGCGTCAGTGACAGACTGGTCCGGTCGGCGCCGTGATTTCCGATGTTTAAGCAGGTGGGAGCGCTTGGCATGCCGCGTACCCCCCGGTAGTGTCGGCGCGTCCGGCGCGGTCTCCGATCGCAAGTGGCGACGCCGTGCCGACCCGCTCAATCGTGATCTCACGAACCGGGGACCCAGTGCAACACCGGGGTGAATCCGCGAGCTGCGGCCCGCGGTAGGGCGTACTTCCCGCCCGAATCCGTCAGCTAACCCGGTCGGCGGCCATGGAAGGAGTGCCCTCCTCGTGCGTTCCACCCCCCGATCCTCTCCCCGCCTCCACGGCGCCGCGGCGCCCTCGCTCGCCTGACCGGCGAGCCGAGTCCGCAGACCGCTCCCCGCAGCCCGGTCCGCCGGGCGCCTTCCCTTACCGCGGCCACCCGCCCGGCAACGCACGTGAATCCTCCGCGCGTCGGGCCGGCATGTGCCGCTCACGCCCCGTGGAGGAACACGTGAAGCACCACCTGAAGCGACAGCTGCGACGTCTCGCGACCGAGCGCCCGTACCAGATCGTCGCCGGCACCGCCGCGGCCCTCGTGCTGGCCGGTGGTGCCAGCGCCGCTGTGGCCGGCACCGGCGACGCGCCCGCCCCGCAGGAGCGGGCCGCCGCCGTCACCGAGCTGGCCCCCCGGCTCGGCGAGGTCGCCAGCCGCGGTGAGGCACGCGCGGCCGCCCCGGCCCCGTCCGCCTCGCCGAGCGATTCGCCGAGCGCCTCGGCGTCGCCGTCGGCGAAGCCCAGCACCGCGAAGGCGGACCCGGACGTGACCCGCACGGCGAAGCCGAAGCCGCCGTCGACCAAGGTCCTCGACTACAGCTACCAGGCGCAGACCGCCTACTGGAACTGCGGCCCGGCCGCGGTGCGGAACGCGCTGAGCGCGAGCGGCATCGAGACCACCCAGGACGCGATGGTCGCCCCGCTGAACGCCGGCGAGTCCGGCACCAACTCGGCCGAGGACACCACGCGAGGGCTGAACCAGATGGTCAAGGGCAAGCCGTACCGGACCCACATGATCCCCGGCCAGGCCGCGACCCCGGCACAGATGGACCAGCTCCAGGCCGACCTGGTCAAGGCGATCACCGACGGCCGGGGTGTGGTGGTCAACATCGCCGGCTCCGCCACCGACACCGACGGCGGCTGGCACTCGTTCCCGGGCGGCCACTACATCGCGGTGGTCGGCTACAAGAACGACGGCCGGACGGCCCTGATCGCCGACTCGGCGAACCCGGCGCTCCCGTCGTACTGGATGGCCACCATCGACCTGGCGAACTGGGCGGCCACCCGCGGCTACTCGGCCTGATCGCACCCAGAGTTCGCTGACCGGGTGATCACCAGCCCGCCCGACCGGGGCGACCACGT
>NZ_JBEYER010000176.1:0-6853 GCF_040634005.1 Micromonospora sp. NPDC007271 | reverse complement strand
GCCGGCCTGCCGAACGCCCGGGTCGCCGTGATCAGCATCCCGGACATCCACCGGCTCTGGTACGTGGGCAAGGACAGCGGCAGCGCCCGGTCGGCCTGGTCGGCCTTCGGGATCTGCCAGTCCATGCTGGCCAACCCGACCTCGACCAGCCAGGCCGACGTGGACCGGCGGGCCCGGGTCCGGCAACGGGTGATCGACTACAACACCCAGCTCGCCCAGGCCTGCGTCGCGTACGGCCCGAACTGCGACTTCGACGACAACGCGGTGTTCAGCTACCCGTTCGCGCTGAGCCAGGTCTCCACCTGGGACTACTTCCACCCGAACACCAGCGGCCAGGCGGTGCTCGCCAGCGTCTCGTATTCAGCCGGCTTCGGCTGGTAAGCCCTCCCCGCCCGGCGCACGGCCCCCGCCCGGTGGCCGCGCGCCGGATCGCGCCTCAGGTCCGGCGACGTGCCCCCGGGCCGGGCCGGGGCAGCAGGTCGCGTGGTTCGGTCACCTCGTGCCCGTCCGCGCAGCGCAGCGCGACCCGCGCCTCGGCCCCGCAGTCCCGGTGGACGACCGCCAGCGGCGAGCCGTCCGGGTCGGCCAGGTAGCGGTCGCCCCAGCCGAGCACCGCCACCAGCACCGGCCACAGGTCGAGCCCCTTGTCGGTGAGCCGGTACTCGTGCCGCAGCCGGCTGCCCGGCTCGCGGTACGGCACGCGGCGCAGGACGCCCTGCTCCACCAGCATGGCGAGCCGGTTGGTGAGCACCTGCCGGGGGATTCCCGTGCGGACCCGCATGTCGTCGAAGCGGCGTACGCCGTTGAAGACCTCGCGGAGCACGACCAGGGTCCACCGCTCGCCGAGGATGGCCATCGCGCGGGCGATGGTGCAGTTCTCCACCGACCAGTCCAGTGCCGCGGGTCTCATGCCGACCAGGCTAGGTCTGATTGACAGACTCAGCAACGCGCTGCGAGCCTGAGTCCATGACACAGACGCAGGACCGTAGCCGCACCTTCTCCTGGTCCGACCCGCTGGCCGGGGCCGCGCACATCGGTCGGCGCAGCGGCCTGGAGCTGCTGCGCGCGATGATCGCCGGGGAGCTGGCCGCACCGCCGATCATGCATCTGATCGACATGGCCCGGATGGAGGCGGACGAGGGCCGGGTCACGGTCGAGCTGGTGCCGCAGGAGTTCCACTACAACCCGCTCGGCACGGTGCACGGCGGGGTCATCTCCACGCTGCTCGACACCGCCACCGGGTGCGCCGTGCACAGCACGCTGCCAGCCGGCGTCGGCTACACCTCACTGGACCTGAACGTGAAGTTCCTCCGGCCGGTCACGGTCGACAGCGGCCGGCTGCGCTGCGAGGGCACCGTGCTGCAGCGCGGGCGGCGGACCGCCCTGGCCGAGGCGCGCCTGACGGACACCAAGGACCGCCTGATCGCCCACGCCACCTCCTCCTGCCTCCTCCTCCCCCTCACCCCCTGATGGGAGGCGTCGGGTCGGCCGGGAGGCAGACTCGACGTCCGGTAGCCGCGGACGAGTGAGCACTCGCACCCCCTGGACCGGTGAGTCCTAGGGTCATGGAGCTGTGGCGCCCGGTGCGCCACTTTCATCCCGGTTGGTTGTCGGCCAGAACTCCATGATCGGCGCGGACGGAGGGGGCAGGGGTGGTGGGGCGGCGGGCGGCGCGGGCGGCGCGCTTCTCCTCGAAGCGGGATGCCTGGAGCTCCAGGGTGTCCAGGTGGGCGGCGATCTGGTCGCGGGCGACCTCGCCGTCGGCGTCCAGCCCGGTCGCCTCGAAGAGGTTCCACTGCCGCAGCACCGGAACGACCACCTCGTCCCGGTGCTGGCGCAGGTCGTATATGCCGGCCAGGGCGATGGCCACCGACTTGCGGGCGAAGCCCTCGATGCCGACGCCCGGCATCTGGAAGTCGGCCAGCACGTCGGCGACCGCGCGCATGGCCTGGCTCGGCGCCAACTCGAAGGCCGCGGCCAGCAGGTTGCGGTAGAAGACCATGTGCAGGTTCTCGTCGGCCGCCACCCGGGCCAGCAGCGCCTCGCAGATCGGGTCGGCGGTGGCTCGGCCGGTGTTGCGGTGCGAGATCCGGGTGGCCAGTTCCTGGAACGAGACGTACGCCAGCGAGTGCAGCACCTCGTCGTCGTGGGTGTTGTGGTAGCCGGCCGACATGTGCACCATCCGGGCCCGTTCCAGGGCCACCGGGTCGACCGCCCGGGTCACCGTGAGGTAGTCGCGGATGGCGGTGCCGTGCCGCCCCTCCTCCGCGGTCCACCGGTGCACCCAGGTGCCCCATGCGCCGTCCCGGCCGAAGAGGCTGGCGATCTCGTGGTGGTACGAGGGCAGGTTGTCCTCGGTGAGCAGGTTGACGATCAGCGCGGTCCGGGCCACCTCGGGCAACGTCGAGTCCTTCTCCGCCCACGGTTCCCCACCGAGCGGGCCGTCGAAGGTACGCCCCTCGCTCCACGGCACGTACTCGTGCGGGAACCACTCCTTCGCCAGCGACAGGTGCCGGTCGAGGTTCTTCTCGACCACGGGTTCGAGTTCGTGGAGGAGGGCGGTCTGGCTGAGCACGGTCACGCGGTTCTCCCTACGGTGGCGTAAGTTACGCCACCGTAGGTCGAATCGTCGTCAGGCGCCAGTCGAGGCGGGGCCGACCAGCGGCTTCAGGTCTGCCCGGGGCGGGGTCCACTCGCCCGCCGCCGCGGCCACCTGCTCACCCGAGCGGATGTCCTTCACCTCGTCACCCTCGGCGCCGGGGAACCAGACGTACGGGATGCCGCGCCGCTCGGCGTACCGGATCTGCTTGCCGAACTTGGCGGCGCTGGGCGACACCTCGGTGGGGATGCCGCGAGAGCGCAGCGCCTCGGCGACCTTGTTGCTGGCCGGCCGCTCGTCCTCGGCGGTGACCGCGACCAGCACGCAGGTGGGCACGCTGCGGGAGACCGACAGCGCGTCGGTGCCGAAGAGCAGGCCGAGCAGCCGGGTCACCCCGATGGAGATGCCCACCCCGGGGAAGCGGACGTTGCCCGAGCTGGCCAGGTTGTCGTACCGGCCGCCGGAGCAGATCGAGCCGAACCGCTCGTAGCCGACCATCTGCGTCTCGTAGACGGTGCCGGTGTAGTAATCCAGGCCACGCGCGATGCGCAGGTCCGCGACGCAGAGGCCGGGCGAGTGCGCGGCGGCGGTCTCCACCACCGCGCTCAGCTCCGCGATACCCTCCTCCAGCAGCGGGTCGCTCACCCCGAGGGCGCGCACCGCATCGGCGAAGGAGGCGTCCGGCGCGGAGATCTCGGCCAGGGCGAGGCACGCCTTGGCCTGCGCCTCGCTCGCTCCGGCCGTCTCGGCCAGCAGCTCGGCCACCTTCGCCGGACCGATCTTGTCGAGCTTGTCGACCGCGCGCAGCGCCGCCTCCGGGTCGGTCAGCCCGATGCCCCGGTAGAACCCCTCACAGATCTTGCGGTTGTTGACCTGGATCCGCACCGGCGGGATGGGCAGCGAGCGCAGCGCGTCGCCGATGACCAGCGGCATCTCGGCCTCGTAGTGGGCCGGCAGGGTGTCCCGGTCGACGATGTCGATGTCGGCCTGGAGAAACTCGCGGTAGCGCCCCTCCTGCGGCCGCTCCCCCCGCCACACCTTCTGGATCTGGTAGCGGCGGAACGGGAACTGCAGCTTGCCGGCGTTCTCCAGCACGTAGCGGGCGAACGGCACGGTGAGGTCGAAGTGCAGGCCGAGCGCGTCGTCGCCGGCCGCGCCCTCCGGGTCGGCCTGGAGCCGCCGCAGCACGTAGACCTCCTTGGAGGTCTCCCCCTTCCGCAACAACTGGTCCAACGGCTCGACCGAGCGGGTCTCCAGCGGCGCGAAGCCGTACAGCTCGAAGGTGGACCGGATTCGATCGAGCACGAACTGCTCGATCATCCGCTGGGCAGGCGTCCATTCGGGGAATCCGGAAATCGGCGTGGGCTTGCTCATGGCGTACTCCTTGAATCCCGCGCGGACCGCGCGGTGCGGGCGTGGGCCGCGGCGGATCTACAGGCCGCGGGTGGGCGCGGCCGGGCGCGCGCCGCCGGACTCCGCCACCTCGATGAGGTACGGGTTGGTCGCGCGCTCGCGGCCGATGGTGGTCGCGGGGCCGTGGCCGGGCAGGACGACGGTGTCGTCGGCCAGCGGGAGGACCTTCTCCCGGAGGCTGGTCAGCATGCGGGGCATGCTGCCGCCCGGCAGGTCGGTGCGGCCGATCGAGCCGGCGAAGAGCACGTCACCGGAGAGGCAGATCTGCTCGGCCTCCCAGGGCGAGCCGGCGCCGGGCATCCGGAACAGCACCGACCCGCCGGTATGGCCGGGGGCGTGGTCGACGGTGAGCTCCAACCCGGCCAGGCTGAGCGTGGCGCCGTCGGTCAGCTCGGCCACGTCCTCCGGCTCGGCGTACGGCAGCCGGCCGCCGAAGAGCTGGGTGAGGTCCATCGAGAGCGCCTTCGCCGGGTCGGCGAGCAGCTCCCGGTCGTCCGGGTGGACGTACGCGGGGATGCCCCGCGCGCCGCAGACCGGCGCCACCGAGAAGGTGTGGTCGAGGTGGCCGTGGGTGAGCAGCACCGCGGCCGGGTGCAGGCGGTGCTCGGCGAGCACGGCGTCGAGCCGGTCCAGCACCCCGATCCCGGGGTCGACCACCACGCACTGCTCCCCCGGCGCGGTCGCCACCACATAGCAGTTGGTGCCGAAGGCGTCCGCGGGAAAGCCGGCCACGAGCACGTCCGCTCCCCTTCCCTCGAGTCGTCGTCCCCGGTCAGCAGCCTAGCCGCCCGGGCGAGCGGGTTACGCCGCACACGCGTCCCAACCTTCCCGCAGGGCACAGCGAGAACGTCCGATGAAGCCGGGCGGAACCTCTACACCACTTTCCCAGCCGGTGGCCGTACACTCTGGCGGACGTGTGGCGTGGCGCACCTGCGCACCGGCGGGCGGAGAGGCCCCAGCGCCGGCGAGGACCAGGGTAGAGGAAGGGGAGCACGGGTGGCTTCCAGCAGGGACCGGCAGCGCAAACTGGCGCGGGCCAAGCTCGACCGGCAGCTCGCCCGGCGGGCCGCCGCGGCGAAGCGCCGCCGGCAGATCCAGGCCGGTATCGGCGCCGCCGTGGTGCTCGCGCTGATCGTGCTCGGTTCGGCGTGGGGGCTCGGCGCGTTCGACTCGAAGCCGGAGCCGAAGGCCGCCGAGGACGTCTGTCTCTGGACCCCGCAGGACGCCAGCGCCAACACCAACCTCAAGGACGTCGGCACCCCGCCCACCACCGGCCTGCCCACCTCCGGCACCCGGACGATGACGGTCACCACCAACCAGGGCGCCCCGATCACCGCCGAGCTGGACCTGACCTCGGCGCCGTGCGCGGGGGCGAGCATCTCGTACCTGGCCGGCAAGTCGTTCTACGACAACACCAAGTGCCACGAGATCACCGCCGAGGGCGCGCTGCGCTGCGGCGACCCGAGCGGCACCGGCTTCGGCGGCCCGGCCTACACGTTCGCCAACGAGGACGTCCCCGCCGCGCCGCAGGCGAGCCCGTCCGCCTCGCCGGCGCCGGAGCAGCCGCCGGCGTACCCGAAGGGCACGGTCGCCATGATCGGCAGCCCGCCGGGGGCCAACGGCAGCCAGTTCCTGATCTTCTTCAAGGACTTCAACCCGGAGACGCCGGCCTACTCGATCGTCGGCAAGGTCACCGGCGGGCTCGACGTGGTGGAGAAGGTCGGTGCCCTCGAGACCGTGGACAATGGGAACGGGGCCAAGGTCAAGCCGAAGACGGACGTGGTGATCCAGAGCCTCACCGTCGGCGAGCCGAACGCCGCGCCGGCGGCGAGCTCCAGCGCCGGCTGACCCGGCCGCCCACCCCATCAGCAGCGGCAACGACCGCGCCCGAGAAACACCGTAAGGAGTGACCGTGACGTCCACGAGAGAGCGGCAGCGCGCGGCGGCGCGGGCCCGACTCGAGCGGGAGATGGCCGAGCGCGCCTCCAGGGCCCGCAAGCGCCGGCAGACGCAGGCCATCGTCGGCGCGGCGGCCGTGCTGGTGCTCGTGGTCGCCGGCACCGTGTGGCTGGCCACCTCGCTCGGCGGTGACGACGACAAGCAGCAGACCGCCAGCGCGTCGGGCTACTCGCAGTGCGCCTACACCGAGGTCCCCAAGGAGGGCCGCCCCAAGCAGATCAAGGACGTCGGGCTGCCCCCGACCCAGCAGGCCAACAAGGGCAGCCAGACGATGACGATCGACACCAACCTGGGCCCGATCACGGCGAAGCTCAACCGCGACCAGGTGCCCTGCACCGCCGGCAGCTTCACCCACCTGGCCAGCAAGGGCTTCTTCGACAACACCAAGTGCCACCGGCTGGTGACCGAGGGCATCAAGGTGCTCCAGTGCGGCGACCCGAGCGCGACGGGCAAGGGCTGGCGGGACACCGACGGCATCGGCGGCCCGAGCTACGGCATGGCCGAGGAGAACCTGCCCACCGACAAGCGTCCGCCGTACCCGGAGGGCGTCATCGCGATGGCCAACGCCGGGCCGGGCAGCACGGGCAGCCAGTTCTTCATCGTGTACGACGACTCCCAGCTCGACCCGAACTACACCGTGCTGGGCACGATCACCGGCGGCATGGACGTGGTCAAGCAGGTCGCGGCGGCCGGGGACGACGGCGCGTTCGCCCAGCAGGCCGGGGGCGGGCACCCGAAGAAGGAGATCGTCATCAACAAGCTGACGATGAGCGACATCCAGGGCGCCTGAACCGGCCCGGACAGCACGTACGGAAGCGCCCGCCGGCACTGGGGCATCTGACACTTGACACCCCACTACGCAGCGGCCATAGCATGGCGCAG
>NZ_JBEYER010000175.1:0-7027 GCF_040634005.1 Micromonospora sp. NPDC007271 | reverse complement strand
GTACGACATTTTCCGCGGCGGCCAACCCGGCGAACGTTAGTGGACACCGCACTAGCCGGCATACTCGGCGTAGCGCTGGCACTACTGCTCGGCGCCGGCCACGCGATGCTGCCCGGACACGGCAAGACTGTCATGGCCGCCTACATCGCCGGCCGACGCGGCACCTACCGCGACGCCCTCACCGTCGGCGCCACCGTCACCACAACCCACACCGCTGGCGTCCTCGCCGTCGGCCTGCTGCTCACCACGGCCACTACTCTGGCTGGCGAGACCCTCCTCGGCTGGCTCGGGACGCTCAGCAGTCTCCTTATCGCCAGCATCGGTGCCAGCCTGCTCGCCAGCGCCGCGACCGCGCGGCCCCGGCGGAAGGAGCCGCAGGAACTCGTCCTCGCCGGGCCGGCGAAACCTGAGGAGGTCCTACACCACCACAACTCCTCGGGAACGCACGCCCACGGCGGCCACGGCGACTCCCACAGCCACGGCCACCACAGTCATGATCATTACAGCCACCGGCATGGCCTTCGACGTGCAGGGGGACTAGTCGGCCTGGGCGTTGCGAACGGAATTTTGCCCAGCCCGTCGGCGCTCATCGTCCTGCTCGGAGCCGTCGCGCTGGGCCGCACCTGGTTCGGTGTCATCCTCGTCTTCGCCTACGGCCTCGGAATGGCCGCGACCCTGACCCTCGCCGGACTGCTGCTCGTCCGACTGCACCGACGGCTGACAAGCAGACTCGAGCACCGTGTCGGGAACTGGGCAGACCGCCTCACCACCGCCACTCCCATTCTTACCGCCAGCCTGGTCCTAGCCGTCGGCGTCATCCTCACGCTTCGAGCGGCGTGGCCACTCCTGGCGCAGCCGTCTTAGATGGGCGGCGTTGGCTGATGCTGCCGGCGCCGGCGGGCCAGCAGCACGTCCGAGACCACCGCGGGCGGCAACAATGGTCGGATCAAGAACGCCTTCTACGCGACGTCGGCCGGTCAGATGAGCCACGCCCTGGCCGTTGCTGATTTCGTAGTCGGGTATCAGCAATCCCAGCCTTTCGGCTGGGAAGGTCCGTAACTGACCCAGGTACTACACGGCGCGGATCCGCCACCACGACGGCGAGCCAGGCCCGCTGTGCACCGGTCAACCCGGCCGGCTCACCATCTCCGGCATCACGCAGATCGTCCTCGCCGTGGGTGTCGATGCCGGCCTGCCTCGCATCCGCCCCCGTCGTGGTGCGGGGGCAGCATCGAAGCCCAGGATCTCGATCATTCAGGCGAACTGCCTTCGAGGTCGGTGGCGTGCACGGTGCCCAGCAGCCGTCCCTCTGGGTCGGTGACGATGATGTAGGTCATGTCGTGGTCACGTAGATGGGACCGGATGGAGGTGAGCGGGGAGTCGGGTCGGGTGGTCGAAGGCCCCAGTTCCATGACCTCATGCGCTGCCGCCTCGGGATCGCCGCCGAGTACGGTGTGGCGCAGCCGGCCGAGCAGGGTGCGATCGGCGGCGACGACCAGGGCGAAACGGTACCGCGAGGCGTCGACGCGGGCGCGGACGGCGGCGACGGTTTCATCAGGGCCGGCGATCGGCACGTCATGGCGCAGTTTCATCCCGGCGGTGGGTGCGTTAGCCCGCTCGCCTTCGGTCGGCAGGTTGTGGGCGAGCCAGTCGGCCTTGCCGGCGACGTAGTCGTAGACATCGGTGAACCCGAGGGCTTCAAGCCGGCACGCGGCTCGCGGGCTCACGTCTCAAAGGGCGTCTGAGCAGTAAACGACCACAGCACGAGTGCGGTCCAGGACAGCGGTCGTGGCGGCATCCAGGGTCTTCAGCGGGATATTGACCGCACCGGGTAGATGCTGGCCTGCGTACTCGGCGGCGGACAGCACCTCGACAAGTTGCGCGCCCACGTCCAGGAGGGAGCGCAGGTGCGGCAGGTTGATGCGCGTACTCATTAACCTGTCCCTGGCGAGGAGGTCCGAGAGGAGGAGAGCCGCCACGCCGGTAGTTGATCCACGACGCCATGACAACGGAGTCTCGCCGGAAACGGTGTGATCAAACGCCGCACACCAGCAGCCTGCCACGCCCGTAACAGCAAGGAGGGACAGCGGCAGACTGTCGCCAGGACGAGTGACGACACCGGCCAGCGGCGCCGGCTGGCCGACCACGGGCAAAACAGTGGTGTCCTTACTCGCAACCACGGTGTCGCCACCGACCCGATCAGTCCAGGCACCGTTGATGAGGAAGGACCTGGTCGGCGTGGTTGACACGGCCGTGACCAGAGCGGGCACCATTGCCGGCGGCCGCAGGACCGGGGCCGGCCTTCGAGGGTGCCGCTCAGCGGGCCTTCTTCGTCGCTCGCTTGCGGGGCGGCGTCAACAGGTCGGCTATCGCCGCGATCGCGGACGGCACGAGCCGGTAGTACGCCCAGACGCCGCGCTTCTCGCGCTCGAGCAGGCCGGCTTCGGTGAGGATCCGAAGGTGATGACTGACGGTCGGCTGGGAGAGACCGAGCGGCGCGGTGAGGTCACTCACGGACGCCTCGCCCTCCGGGGCGGACTGGATCAGGCTGAGCAGTCGCAGCCGGGCCGGGTCGGCGACCGCCTTCAGCACTCCCGCGAGCCGTTCGGCATCGGCGCGTTTGATCGGCTCGCCGGCAAGCGGCGAGACGGCATGCATAGCTGTTTTCGCAGTTCCCACGCCTTCCATCGTTGCACGAACACCATCGATACGCCGGGTGAACCAGTGCCCCGGTCACCGTCAGTTTGCGGGCAGGGAGCCGTGTTGACCTGTCCCGGCAGTGTCAGCGGCCGGATGAGCGAGTGTCGGCCCCCGCCCAACGGGTGACCGGGCGGACGGGCAGCGCCGGCGGGTTGGTCGGGCGGTGGGGCGCAGTTCGGTGAGGAGCTTCTCCACCCGGGTGCGGATCTCGTCCCGGATTGGGCGTACGGCTTAGGCGCCCTTGCCGGCCGGGTCTTCGAGCTTCCAGTCCTCGTAGCGCTTGCCGGGGAATACGGGGCAGGCGTCGCCGCAGCCCATGGTGACGATGACGTCGGAGGACTCGGCGGTGGCGTACTCGAGGAGCTTGGGGATCTGGTCGGTGATGTCGATGCCGACCTCGCGCATGGCCTCGACGGCGGCGGGTTGATGTGGTCGGCGGGTGCGCTGGCGGCGGAGCGGACCTCGACGGTGTCGCCGGCGAGATGGCGGAGCCAGCCGGCGGCCATCTGGGAGCGACGAGAGCTGTGTCGCGGTGTGCCCGTCCGTCGGGCTGCTTGCAGCGGCGGCTCTTGCGGCGAGCCTGGCCCACGCGGCGCCCGGCCCGGTGGCGGCGCCCGACCCTGACCAGGAGAAGTCGGTTGCCGCGCGGCGGGCAGCGGATCAGGAGGCTCGGCGGTAGTCTTCGGCGGGTCGATCGTCGTCGAGGTCGCCCCGCTGGTGGGCAGCCGGTCGCCGCTTCCCGCGTCTTGTCAAGTGGTCGCCCGAAGTGATCGAGTTGGGGGTACCGGTGCGAAGGCTTCTGTCACTGTGCGTCCTCGCGCTGGTTGTGGCCGGCGCGGCGGGTTGCAGCGAGCCGAGTGCGCAGGCGGAGACGCCTGGTCTCGCGCCCCGGGGCACGACGATGACCACCGTGCAGCCCACCCGCCAGGACCTCGCGAACAAGGTGAGCCTGTCTGGGAAGGTGACGATCAACCCGGTGTTCGGGATCGTGGCCCCGGTCGCCGGGCAGGTGCGGTATTTCGATGTCACGCCGCCGCCGAGTACGCCGACCAGGCCGACGAGGGTGGCGAACGTCTGGGCGTCCGGCAAGGCGCACCGCATCGAGGTCCCGGCGGGTGCGGTGTTCGCCGGCCGGCTGGTGGACGACGGTTCGAAGGTGACGGCCGGGATGCCCATCGTTTCGGCGAAGAGGGTCGGCTACGGCCTCGTCGCCGACATCGACGGCGCCCAGGCTTACCAGATCTCGGATTCTCTCGCGACGGTCCAGGCCCAGATCAAGAACGGCCCCGGGCCGTTCCGGTGCAAGGTGCTCGGCACCATCGCGGCCCTGCCCGCTGGCACCATTCCGGACCCGCCGGCCGCGGAGCCCACCGCCGGGCCGTCGGGCCAGCCGTCCGCCCTGCCGGTCGTCCCGTCGCCCCCAAGCCCGCAGGACAGGACCGAGCCGTCGGAGCCGACCGGGATGCGCCTGGTGTGCACCGCGCCCGCCAAAGTGAAGCTGATCAACGGTGCCAGCGCCACGCTCGAGGTGGTGACCGCGAGGGCTGCCAAGGCGCTGGTACTCCCGGTCGAAGCGGTCGCCGGCGCGCAAGGCCGGGGCAAGGTGGACGTGGTCAAGCCGGACGGTAGCCGGGAGACCAGGGACGTCGTTCTCGGGCTCAGCGACGGCAAGGTCGTGCAGATCAAGTCCGGCCTCACCGGCGACGAGACGGTCGCTGTCCCCGGCCCCAACCTCCCACCCGCCAAACCAGGCATGGAGGGCGACCCGTCCGCTCCGATGGGTGGAAAATGACGGCGTTGCTGCAACTCCACGGCATCACCAAGACGCTGAAGGGCCAGAAGGCACCGCGCACCATCCTCGACGGCACCGACCTGACCGTCGACGGTGGCGAGAGCGTTGCCATCGTCGGCCGTTCGGGATCCGGCAAGAGCACCCTGCTCAGCCTGATCGGCCTCTTCGACCGGCCCGACGGTGGACAGTATCTGCTGGATGGCCGGGACATCACCCGGCTGCCGGAGCGCAAGGCGGCAGCCCTGCGCAGCGCCGAGTTCGGCTTCGTGTTCCAGCGGTTCTTCCTGCTCAAGCACCTGACCGCCGCGCAGAACGTAGCGATGGCCCTGGTCAACGGCCAGGGCTGGCTGCCGCGCCGCAAACGCCGGGCCCGGACCCTGGCGGCCCTCGACCGGGTCGGCATCGCCCATCTCGCCAAGCACCGGCCGGCCCGCCTGTCCGGCGGCGAGCAGCAGCGAGTGGCGATCGCCCGGGCGCTGGTCCGGGAGCCGCGTCTGCTGTTGGCCGACGAGCCCACCGGCGCCCTGGACACGGAGACCGGCAACCTCGTGATCGAGGTGTTGCGCTCGGCGACCGACCGGGGCTGTGGCCTGATCCTGGTCACCCACGACTGGGATCACGCCAACAAGATGCAGCGGGTGCTGCGCCTCAGCGACGGGGTGCTCCACCGGGCTACCGACACAAGGAGCGTGCCTCAGTGAGCCGGCCAGCACGGCACAAAGCGGCGGCCGGAACGGGCCGGGCCGATGCCGAGCGCAGCGGGGTGACCACGTGATCCGGCTCTCCGGGCGGTTCCGCTCGGCACTGATCATCGGTGGTCAGGGCATCCGGGCCCGCAAGACCCGCACCCTCCTGTCGATGGTGAGCCTGTTCCTGGGAGTGATGGCCGTCGTGGTCGTCCAGGTCGGCGCCGAGACCGCCAAGAACGCCCGGCTGGCTGATCTGGAGCTGCACATGGGTAAGGACGGCACCCGGCAGACCTACCTGCCGGGCAACGCCGACACCATCCAGATCAGCCACGACACCCTGAAAGGGCGGGCGGACGCGGTCGCGGTCTCCACCACCCAGGCGATCATCGGAGAGCCGGGCGTCAGCCCGGTCAACCCCGGTGGAGGCCCGTTCGACCAGCCGGGCGGCGGACAGTACGTGGGCCCCGGTGGCGGCGACATGTACTGCGACCCCCGCGGCTACTGCCAGCCGATACGCGCGGCCGGCGACGCGCCGGCTATTCCCGTGCCCGGCAAGGCAATAGAACTGAGCCTCAACGCGCTCACCGGCGACATCCGCCAGTTCCGGCCCTTCCGGCCGGTGTCCGGCCAATGGCTGGACTTCTCCTCCCACCCATCGCTGTCCCCCCGGATCGTCATCAACCTCGAGGCCGCCAAAGGCTTCACACGCCACCAGGTACCGGCCGAGATGCGCGTTGAGGGGGCGACCGCCAACCCGACACCGCGCATCATCGGCGTGATCGACGACGGCAATCCGCAGCCCACCGCCTACACCCGCGCCGACGAGCTGCAGAACTGGGTGCCCCGCGCGGGCAACGGCGGCGACTACGGCCCCGGGCTGCAGGTAATGCTCGCGCCCACGGCAAGCGACCTGGAGCAACTGCTACGGATCCGCCTCACCGCCGGCGGAATACCCGCCGAACAGATCCACTTCGAGACGATCCAAGCGCGGAAGGACATCGCCAAGGAGTTGGCACTCCTGCGCTGGATCTTCCTCGGCATGGCCGGCCTGGTCCTCCTCATCGGCGTCGCCGGCATCCTCAACGTCGGGCTCGCGACCGTCGGAGAGCGAGTCGAGGAATTCGCACTGCGGCGCGCCGTGGGCACCTCACGGTCACTGCTCGCCGGCATCGTCCTCGCGGAGACACTGTTGACCGGCCTCCTCACCGCAGCCGCCGCCATCGGACTGTCCGCGCTCGCCCTGACCGCGATAAGCACCCTGTTCGGCGACCGGGAACAGCTCCTACAGGACCTCGTGTTCCCCTGGCAGGCAGGAGCCGCAGGCGTCATCGCCGGCCTGATCGCCGGACTGCTCGGCGGCCTCATCCCCGCCATCCGCGCCGCCCGCATCCCGATCGCCACCGTCATGCGCGCTTGAAGCCGGGCGACCTCTACCTGCGCGATGGATCTGTCTGCCTCGGCCGTTGGGCGCTGGCCAACGTTCAAACCTCGAGGAGTGTCGGACCCCGCCGATAGCGTGACCCGCCTCGGCCTCCGGACAGGTGTCTGCCCGGGGACGGTAAGGGCGGCTGGATGAACTGTCCGCTAAGGAGACTCCGGTGGCGTATTGGCTGATGCCCGCAGACAGCGGGCCGAAGCATGAATACCCTACCGCCCGATTCCGAAGGACTGGATCACGTCACGCTGGCCGAGCCGACACACCGTTTGCTGCGGGACAGCGAGCTGCATTCGTCTCGATCGTGACCAGCATGATCACCGACTATCTCCTGGAACACCGTCTGGAACAGGCCCCAGGGTCATTGCGTTCTGGGGTAACTGCTGGTCACGGCGGTGATCAGGTCGTGTG
>NZ_JBEYER010000174.1:0-7064 GCF_040634005.1 Micromonospora sp. NPDC007271 | reverse complement strand
CACGGGTCAACGTTTCAGCAGGTTAACCTGCCTTCACCAAGGCTGACACAGAGGGACACAGCGCAACGAAGTACAGCACCGGGCCACCGAGCCGATGGCTCGGGCCGCTGAGCAGCAGCGCAGCGAAGGTGCCTGCCGTCGACACCAGCATCACCCAAGGCCACCACCGGGGCTGCCGTTGCAACTCGTGCCGCACTCGTTCTCGAATCACGTTCACCCCTCCCGCTCATCGAAAGCCGTCACGGCGCATCCGCCCTCGATTGTGCAACAACGCCAGCCCCGGCGCTGAGTCAACGGACCGGGCCGCCTCGCAGCCATTGACTACCCTCACGTCCAAGAGCTTTTTAGCCGGATGTGTCACCCACGTCCTGATACTGATCTGTCAAGCAGGTCCTGAGACCCGGCATCTTCGCTTTGTGGTGGCTCGTCAGCGGGTCCGTGTGAGTTCCTCGACGTCTGTGAAGGTGGCGACCTGCTCGCATTCCTCGGGTGTCAGTTTGTTGATCGAGGCTTTTGCTGCCTGGGCTTGTTTCGTAGTGGGCAGGTTGCCGGCGACGAGATCGGGCAGGACGAGTTCGTAGCCGACTCGTGCGCGCGGAGTACCGAGTTCGGTTGCGGGCGACGGCGAAGGAGACACGGATAGCGTGTTCGTTGCCGGCCGGCACGTTAGGCCGGTCCACCTCTCGGGCCGCGAAGCGCAACCCATGGTGGTAGGTGCACCGTTGACAGGTTGCCGGCCCCTTGGTGAGGGTGGATCCGCACTCCGTGCACGTCAGGCGGTCGAGCGCGGCATCGATGATGCGCCAGTCATGCTCTGCGGGATTTTCGACCACGAGCCAGCTCAGCGCCGTCTCGTCGGGAGAGCCGGGGGCGACGTCCAACTCGCTGAGCAGACGCGCCCAGGCCAGGTCGAGTTCCGCCTCGATCTCGCCGATGGTTCGGGCCAGGGACGTGCTGCGCCATGCCCGCATGGTGTCGGCCATGCTGTCGAGCATGGTCGATCAGCGAACGCCGCGATACCGGGTTTGTTGCCCGGCCTCTGTGCCGGGACTCGGCAGGTGCGGCACCGGAAGCGGGAGCAGGAAAGGCAGCCGAACTTCACCGTGCGCCACCAGCGGCGATGAACGACAGCACGCCCAGAGCGGCAGATCCGGACGCATGGCGGATCACGAGAAGTTGCTGGATGGGCCAGGTTGTTGCCGGGACGGGCCTTGCTGCTGCAAGTACAGGGCCGGTGGATCGTCCAGGAATGGGCGGTCGCAATCGGCGGCTGCCAACCCCCGGACCGCCGCCCGGCGAGTGCTGCTCCGTGAGCCTCCGACGTCGTTTGTCGCTCAGGCGAGGGCCACGGCGGCGACGGCCCCCGCAACGACAATGAGAGTACGCAGCATTGTTGGTGGGAGCCGGCGCCCGATCCGAGAGCCCACGTAGCCGCCGCCGATGGACCCGAGCGCGAGCACGGCCACCACGGACCAGTCCAGGTCGGCGACGACCGCCGCGGTGATCACCTCGGGCAGGCTGTCGACCGCCGAACTGTTCGCGTGAACAGGCCTCTGGGATCATGGCAGCGTGGCCGGGTTTGGTTATAAGACCTCGTGGCTGGCGGTCCGAGACCGAACCCCTGACGAGGTCGCGGATGTGCTTGAGCTGTACTACCGGGAGATTCTCGATTGGGCCGCCGGCACCGACCGGGCATACCGGTATGGTGTGTATGTTGCCGCGCCGGTACCAGGTTGGACCCTCGCCCATGGCCGGCTGCACGTGCCGGCGGGGTTCGACGCGACCGAGCCGCCCTTTCCCGCCTGGCTCAGGAGGCTCAGCCGCTGCCTGGGCGAGGTGCAGTTTTTCGCCAACGAGCGAGTCCCGGATTATCACGCCTGGGCTCGGGCCATGGATGGTGAGCTGCTGCGTGCGTACTGCTTCATCGGCGAGCGAGGCGAGGTGCCGCTGTTCCTCGGTGATCCGACAGCCGATGAAGTCGAGTTGGGTATCGGCATACGTGGTACGGAGCCCGGGTGGGAACACTGGTCGGACGAGGAGTGGACAGACTGGTACGCCACGACGCCGTCCGAATCCGACGTGATGGCGATGGCTGGTCGCTGGAGCATCGATCCCACCACGATCAACGATGCCACCGTGACTACGACTGGCATTTACGGACTACCACCATCGGTTCCCGGCGAGTGAGGGCTGTCGGGTGAACAGCGGCATCTCAGGGCTACTGTTGCTCCGCATGACCCACGGCGAGATCGAGATCACCGCGGAGCTGGTCCGGGATCTGGTGCGCGACCAGCACCCCGACCTCGCCGATCGCCCGGTTCGGCTGGGCGCGCGCGGCTGGGACAACCAACTGTGGCGGCTCGGGGACGACCTGGCCGTCCGGCTTCCCTGGGCGACCGGCTCCGCGGACGCGCTGCTCCGCAAGGAACACTCCTGGCTGCCCACGCTGGCCCCGCGACTTCCGCTGCCAATCCCCGTCCCGCAGCGACTCGGCGAGCCCTCCGAACGGTTCCCTCGGCCCTGGCTCATCACCACCTGGGTTCCGGGCACACCCGCCGACCGGACCCCCGTCACGCGAGCCGCAGACGCGGCCAAATCCTTGGCCAGTTTCCTGACGGCTCTTCACCACCCCGCCCCCAGCGACGCGCCCGCAGGCCGAGACCGCGGCGGGCCTCTGACCGACCGAACCGAGGGATTCGCCAACGCGCTCACCTCCGCCACCGACCGAGGGCTGATCAACAACCCGGACGCCGTCCGCGCCGTCTGGCACGACGCGGTCACCGCGCCTGCGTGGACGGGCCCGGCGCTATGGCTGCACGCCGACCTGCACCCGGCCAACGTCCTCACCGCCGACGGCACCTTCTGCGGCGTGATCGACTTCGGCGACCTCTGCGCGGGCGACCCGGCATACGACCTCGCCGCCGTGTGGCTCCTGCTACCGGACGACACCACCGACCACTTCTACACGGCCTACCAGCCGACCCCGGACACCGCCACCATGCGCCGCGCCCGCGGCTGGGCGACGGCACACGCCCTCGGCGGCATCCTCATCGGCGACGACGGCGTCCACGGCCGCCCCGGCGGCAAGCCCACCTGGGGCCCACCCGCCCACGCCGCCCTGCAACGCCTCATCGCCACAATCCGCTGACCCGGCGATCATCAAGCGTGACCACACCACGTCGGCATGAGCGGACGCCGAGGCGGGCCCAATCCTGAGGCAGCGCCATACGCGGATCGCGGCTACTTAGAGACTTGGTCCAGGATCGATGTCCGGCCAGACTCGGTCCAGGTGCCCGGCGAGACGCTCCCACATTGCGGCTGCCCACCGGTGTCATTGGTGTGGCTCTCTCATGGCCTGCGGTCTCGCCGGGCGCCGCGCGAGGAGTGGCTGGAAAGGGGTTTGTTCTGCTCGAAGTAGCGGTGCCCTCCTTGCTGACAACTCCGTCGAGTTCAGCCAAGGGAGGCGCTGATGCGCGTGATCATCGGGATGGACCCGCACAAGCGTTCCGCCACCATCGAGGTCGTTGACGAACGCGGTCGGGTGCTGGCTACGGGCAGGTACGGCACCGACAAGGCCGGCTACGCCGACATGCTCGCCGCCGGCCGCAAGTACGCCGATCGGGTCTGGGCGGTCGAGGGCTGCAACGGCATCGGCAAGCACATCGCCCACCGCCTGGTCCACGACGGTGAGACGGTGCTCGACGTTCCCGCGAAACTGTCGGCGCAGGTGCGGGTGTTCGCCACCGGCAACGGCCGCAAAACCGACCCGGTGGATGCGCACTCGGTGGCGATGGTGGCGCTACACAGCCCGAATCTGGTGCAGGTTCAGGTTGACCCGGACCTGCAGGTGATGGGCATGCTCGCCGACCGGCGTGACGAGCTGGGCCGCGCCCGCACCCAGACCATCAACCGGCTGCACCGGTTGCTGCTGGAACTGTTACCCGGCGGGGCGAAGAAGTTCCTGTCCGCGGCGCAGGCCCGCGCGTTGATCGCGACGGTCAGACCCCGCGACATCGTGGGCAAGACCAGACGTCGCCTCGCCGTCGAGCTGATCGGTGAACTCGAGGGCATCGACAAGAAGATCAAGGCCGCGGACAAGGATTTGAAGGCCCTGGTGGTCGCCCGCAGCTCGACGCTGATGGAGCTGCACGGTATCGGCCCCGCCGGGGCCGCCCGGCTGCTGGCAGACGTCGGAGACATCAGCCGGTTCGCCGACCGCGATCGGTTCGCCTCCTGGAACGGCACCGCACCCCTGGACGCCTCCTCCGGTGACCAGAAGCGTCACCGGCTCTCCCGCGCCGGCAACCGGCGGATCAACCGCACGCTGCACATCATGGCCGTGGTCCAGCTGCGCAACCGCACGCAGGGCCGCGCCTACTTCGACGCGAAGAAAGCCGCCGGGAAGACCTCCATGGAAGCCATGCGCGCCCTGAAGCGGCGCCTCTCCAACGTGGTCTACGCCCGCATGGTCGCCGACCAGAGGAGACGCGATGCGGCGGACCCGGGAGGGCACTCGGGGACGACTCTGCAATCCAGCGTGACCGACCTGACCCCGGACATCGGCCCTTCGGACAAGCCACTTCCCGGACCCGCCACCAGCCAGCCTAAACCCTTGGTGTCAGCGACGCCTTGACATAAAGGGGTGCCATGAGAGTACGGGCCGAGTGGCCGTTCTGGCACCATCGGCATCGTGACGGATGCCAGCGCATCACCTCCACCCGGTTACCGGCAGCCGGCCATTGTGTGGTTGGTCGAGTACACGGACGAGCGTGAGCCCGGGTCGCGCTTCCAGGCGGGGCCTTCACGACCAAGAAGGAGGCACAGAAGCTGCTGGACCAGTTGGGTGGATCCCGGTTCTACGGAGAGATGTGGATCAACATGGTCCCTGTACATCAAACCGTCCAGGACAAGCCGTTCGGCTTGCGTCAGCCCGGTGATGACGCGAGCTCGTCCAGCAGTTTGTACGGGACTGGGATTTTGCCGGTGTTACCGGCTCCGCGGTCGGAGCGGCCCACGCTGCGACGGCATCGACGAATCGTGGTTCGCGGGTGCAACGGATCGGCCGTCGACGGAGTAGAAGGAGAATGGAGGTGGCGCCTGGTGCCGGAGGAGTCGTTCGATGAGTTTGTCCACGCGAGCCTGCCCATGCTCAGCCGGTACGCCAACGCGCTGGCCGGGTCGGCACACGCGGGCGAGGATCTGGTTCAGGACACGCTGGTCAAGGTGTCCCGGGCTTGGCGGCGCGTACGTGCCGACGGCAATCCCGCTGCGTACACCCGCAAGGTCATGTTGCACACCTACCTGAGCGCGTGGCGCGGTCTGGTGCGGAGGCCGCGGATGGTGCCGCTGTCGGAGGATTGGGCTGGGCCGGACCAGTATCCGTCGGTCGACTCCCGCGACCTGCTGCGCCGCGCGCTGGCCGGGTTGCCACCCGCGCAGCGGGCGGTCCTTGTGCTCGGCTATCTCGACGACCTGCCTGACCAGGAGATAGCCGCCCTCATCGGGCGACGCCCCGCCACGGTGCGCTCGCTGCGCCAGCGTGGTCTGGCCACGCTGCGGCGCCATCTGGTTTTCGAGGCCCAAAGGGAGCAGCGATGAACGACATGGATGCCGGCCTCGAGCCGCTATTGCGCGAAGAGCTCCAGCACCTGGCCGCACTGCCGCAGCTCGACGCGGTCGGCATGCTGCGCCGGGTGTCCCGACGTCGGCGGCGCAACGGAATCAGCGCCGCCGCCGGTGCCCTGGGCGTGCTCGCGATCGTCATGGGCACCGTCCTCACCATAGGCGGATCTCCGTCCTGGCCGCCGGCGGTGACGCCACCCGTGAACCTGGCCGTCGCAGGCCAGCCGCAGGTCCACTTCGTGGACGCCGATCACGGCTTCGCCTTGGCGTCGTCGTGTCCGGCCGCCGCAACCGTCTGCGGTGTGTGGTTGGCAAACACGTCCGACGGGGGTAGGAGCTGGCAGGCGCACCAAGTGCCGGACCTGACCTATCCGAACGCCGATGAGGGCGCGGACCCCAGGGTCTCCCTCCGGGTGCTCGACGCGTCCCGGGCAGCCCTGGATGGCTACGACGGCGATCGGCGCTGGTTCACCACCGATGCCGGTGCCACCTGGACTCAGCCGTCGCCGCGCCCAGACGGCGTTGTGGACAGCATCCCAGTCAACGGGCTGGCGCAGGTCGAGAGCAACGCCGGCGCTCCGATCGGGATCGTGGTGCTGCTACCCGACGGCCGCTCGGCACGGTTGGCCACGCCGCCGGTCGCACCGCTGACCGAGTCGATGACCGACGTCACGGTCGGCACCGATGGAAGCGCCTGGGTCGAAGGCAGTGACGACGACCGGTCGTGGTTGTTCGTCAGCCGCGATCGGGGACGTTCGTGGAAACAGGTCCCGCTGCCCGCGGAGCTGGCCGAGCCGGGCCGTCCGCATCGCACGACAGGCCGGCTCGCCGTCTACGACGGCCGCACCGCCTTCCTGGTGGACGCATACGGCTACCGGCTCTGGCGAACCGCGGACGACGGACGGCATTGGGAGCCGCTGACCGCCCCGGTTACCAAACCGTCCGAAGACCTCGGACTGATGGCCAGCCCCGAGGCCGACGGCGGACTCACCATCTTCGACATCCTGACCGGCCGGAGCTACACGCTGAAGGGGAACGGCGACCGGTTCGTACCCGTCATCGCCGCAGAGGTGCGTCCCTCCGCCCGTATCGGCGCACGGTTCCTGGCCGGCAGCGGCGAGAGCGGCCGAGAGCCACCGTACTTCCACTCCCCCGACCGGCGGACCTGGACGGAGCTGCGCCTCTGACCAGCGGACGGGCGTCGGCTCCGAGCCAGCCTCGCTGCCGGGCACGCTGTGACGGGGGACAAGATGGCATCGTTCCAGCACGGTTGCACTGCCCGTGCGCCGGCAAACGTCCATCTTGCTGTAGACGCACAGGAGCGCGCGCTCGCCCGGCCTTTACAACGCGGCGGCGAACCGCATACGCGGTCGGTGGCCTCGTTAAAATGCTGAACGCGGCGATGTGGACGCGGTCACGGCCGAGACCGCGGGCTGGCACGA
>NZ_JBEYER010000173.1:0-7376 GCF_040634005.1 Micromonospora sp. NPDC007271 | reverse complement strand
CCTCTCCCGGCGCCCGCGCCTACTACGACCAGCAACGACACCGGGGTATCGGCCACCACGCGGCCCTGCGCCAACTCGGCAACCGCCTCGTCGGCATCCTCCACGGCTGCCTCAAAACCGGCACGGCCTACGACGAGGCCACCGCCTGGCAGCACCGCGAACAGCATGATCAAAAGGCAGCAGCTTGACACCCAGGCCCCATGGGATGTCTGTCACCGTTGCTGGCGGCAGCAACAGGACCGACCGCTTCCACGCGAAGGGAATATCTCGATCCCTCCAACCGAGAGGAGAGCGGTCCCAATCAGTGGGCCCTCTTGAACTTAACTAGGTCGCAATTGTCGGGGTCGCCTTCAAATCGGTACAGCCAGGGCTCCTCTCGGTTGCCGGAAATCCACAGTTGAAGGTCCTCAAGCCTCAAGTCTTCAGTGCTCTCTGAATCGAGATCGAGAGTCCACGTGCCCTCCCCGTTGGCCCCTGGAAAATTGCTGGCGCTGTAGCGCCCATCTTCGCGTAGCTCGATTCTTCCACCTTCAAGACTGGTGTAGACCCCTGCCAGGTCTGCCTCGGTGATGTCTTCGGGGGGCTGGGGTGCGCACCCGAAAAGCCGGCTACATCCTGCAAGGGCCGTCGGTACGAGCAAGCTGATCGCCAGGGCGGCGGCGAATCGTGGCGCTCTCCCCATGAAAGGCTCCGTCCTGCCCGGCGGACACCGAGCCGGGCGAGAGCGGACTTTAGCAGCGCGCCGCCTACCTGAGGGCGCGCTCTGGTCCGCAGTCGATCAGCACCTCGCGGCGCCGCGACCCCAGATCCCTTCGGTGTGAACGCGGATGCGACCCACCGTTGGGTGCTACGGGATGCGGCTCTGTAGTGCCGAGTACGGCCATTGTGTTGTCCGGTGTCGTTGGCCGCCGGTCGCTGCTGTTGCTTCCGGCCCGTTAGCCCGCTTGCGCACGCCCTTGCGCCGCGCGTTGTCCCGTTGCGGATCGTCAATCGGTCCGGGTGCGGAGGCTCCGCGCCAGGGTGGGGATCATCACCGTCGCAGGGACGAGGTGTAGCCCGAGGAGGGCGGTGGTGGTGGCGCTGTTTGCCCCGGAGAGGAGGGGCGGGACCAGCGAGATCGCGGTCAGCATCATTGCCGTCCACACGAATCGCTCGGCGGGGCGAGCGCTCCATCGAAGAAGAGCGACGGCGATGACGATGCCCACGACCGAGAAGAAGCCGGTCACGACGGCGAACCCGGACAACGGGATCGTCTCGCCACCATCGGGGACCTCGAAGTCGACGCCAACGGCCTGGGCAAGCGCAGCGGCGAGGGTGGTGGCTGCCATCGCTGCGAGCGTGGCAATGAGGCCGGTGCCGGCGAGCCCGCGGAGTCGGTGGGTGTGGCTGGTCTGGCCCGGTGCCGGGCCTGCGGCGGCCCCGGTGTCATTCATGCTGTTCATGTCGTTCCTCCATTCGGTAACTGGCGTACGGGGTGTTTCACTGGCCGGTGGCGGTCCTGGCCTTGGGGTGACGATGCGCACCCTCGCCGTGCGGCGGCCGGGGTTGCGCAGGGCGCGGACGCCGGTGCCGCGGAGCCAGAACCCGGCGTCGCGTCCGAGGACCGGTCCGGGCTCGCCGTCGCGCAGCTCCAGCTGCACCCGCCCGCGGGTGACGACGCCGAACGCGTGGCGCCACTGCGCCGCGTCCACCGCGACACGCGCGCCACCGCGCAGCGCGAGCGTCTGCACCGGGGCTACTCCGTGCCGTCTGCCGGCAGGCGCTCCGGCAGCCCGAGCCGTGGGAACTGGTCGTCGTGGAAGATGATGATCTCGGTGATCGCCCCGCCGCTGATGCGCAGGACGTCGATCGTCAGCGGTAGGTACGCGCCATCCCGCTTCCGCCAGTGGTAGAAGGCGACGGCGGGCTGCCGGTTCACGGAGGTGGGGACTGCTCGCAGACCCGTCATGCCCTCGAAGCCGTCGTCGACCCAGTTGTTCACCACCGTGTCGCGGCCGACGTACAGCCCCGGCGTGGGCGGCATCGAGAAGCGGACGTCGTCCCGCAGCAGTGCGGCCAGGCCGTTGACGTCCGTGGCCACGCTGGCCTCGGTAAAGCGGCGCACCAGCTCGCGGGTCCTGGCGTCCTCCTCGCCGCCGGTCCAGTCCTGCCGCTCGGCGGGCAGGTGCTCCCGCATGCCGGCGCGGGCCCGCTGTAGCGCGCTGTTCACGGAGTTGACGGAGTCCCCGAGGAGCTCCGCGACGTCCTTCGCCGGCCAGCCGAGCACATCCCGCAGGATCAGCACGGCCCGCGGGCGCGGCGCGAGGTGCTGGACTGCGACCAGGTACGCCAGCTCAATCGTCTCCCGCGCGACGGCGACGGTCTCCGGCTCGTCCGCGTCGCCCGCGGGCAGCTCGTCGAGCAGCCGGTCCGGGTAGGGCTGCAGCCACCGCACCTCGCCACCGGTCGCAGGCTCCGGACGGCACTTGGCGAGCAGGTCCAGGCAGGCGTTGGTGGCGATCCGGTACAGCCAGGCCCGGAACGTCGACCGCCCCTCGAAGGTCTCCCGCCGCCGCCAGGCACGGAGGAACGTCTCCTGCACGGTGTCCTCCGCGTCCTCGAACGACCCGAGCATCCGGTAGCAGTGCACGTGCAACTCCCGCCGGTGCCGCTCCGCCAGCCCCGAGAACGCCGGCTCGTCGACCTCGCCCATACCGCTCACGCCCAGCTCCTCCAGCCGCGTGTCCGCACTCATCAGGTCATCCTTCCGTCTCGTCGTGTCCCGCCGTAGGTATGACGGGTGCGGGCACGACAACTCATCACTAGGGTCAGTCGGCATGGCTGATCCAGTGAGCGCGTCGGCGCTGGTCGTCAACCCGCACGGCCCGACCCCGTCAGAACCGACGATGGACGGGGCGTTCACCTTCGTCGCCGGTATCGGGCCGGCCCTGACCCTCGTTCGCGCCCGGTCATGAGCGACCGCGCGCGGACCGCCGCGTGATGCAGCCCGGGGCAAGGCCACCTCGCCTCTCGCCCCGGCTCAGGCCCACGGCGGCGGCTCATAGCAGGACGATCGAGAAGTCCCTGTGAGTTCTGCGGTTCAGCGGAATGCCGATCTTGACGCGACGAGCGATCTCCCCGCGGCTGATGCCCAGCCCCTGGGCGATGAGCCGTTCGGGGCGAAGGGGGCACGGGCTCGTCGAAGATGACCGGAACCTGGACGGGCCAGGGGCTCTCGGGAGGGGACCGGACCGGGACGCGATCGTGAACGGTGATTCTGCTGGTGCGGTCGCAGGAAACGCAGGCGACCAGGAGCCAGATGTGGAGGAGTTTGCCGTTGGCATTGACGCGGGACTTCCCCTCGCCGGTGCTGGCGAGGCCGGAATGGCAGTGGACGCAGCGGAACGTGAGCAGGGGAAGGCGCGTGCGCCGAACGGTCCAGGACAGCAGGATATGAGGACGCGTAGACATGATCTCTCTGAAGACCTGACGGAAGGCATGGGAAAGGAGCCGACGGCGACGTCGGCGACCGATGCACGGGGAAGGGGTCAGGTCTAAAGAGCAGGCGGCGTCACGCGGGGTGAAGTCCTCTCGTGAGTGGCTCGGAGAAGAAGATCCAGTTACAAGGTAGGGCGGGGCTGGCTGGCGGGGCCATCCATTTTTGTGCTGGTGCCGGGCGCAAGCCAGGAACGCTGACGCCTTCGGGTACGTCGAAGAGCTCACCGAGCAGGAGGCCCTGCTCAGAAGGTTGCCGGTGGGATTCGAGCCTCAGCTTCCCGGATCCATACCGGCGCCACCACGACGGCACCCAGAGCCGTACGTCGGTCTTCTCTGGGAGGTCACGCCGAACCGCTCACCCGCATCACCGCAGGTCAACGCGCTGTCCCCGGTCCGACCCCGGTGAGCACTTCGGGCGCGGTGACCACTTCGCCAAGCTGCACCCAATCTGCACCCCACTGCAAGGCCAGGGCATGCAGCGCGCTCCTTACCGCTCTGACCTGCAGAAACGAGAACCCCGCAGGTGGAGGCGGGTGCAGTTGAGCGCCGTTACGTGCTGTTGAATGCAGTTCAACGCCGTTCAGTGCACCCGGCTGCTCCCCACGTGCTCCCGGATCCCCGGCAGGCGACCACGGCGTCGCCCGACGCCTTGGCGCTTCGCCTCGGCGCGCCCCCGAGGAACCACACCGAGGCTGATGTTGACTCAGCGTGACCGGTGTGCTGAGACAGCGCGCCCGGTCGGCGGCAGACCGGGTGCTGCGTTCCAGCAGAGTCCAGGCCATGGGGCTGGCAGAAGAGCATGAGGCCGCGTGTGCGGCGCTCCGTGCCCCCTGCTAGACGGCGGCCAGGATCCGCGCCAGCTCTGTCGGCCGCGTCACCATCGGCCAGTGTCCGGATTCGATGTCGACCAGGTCGAGGTGCTTGGCCCGGGCCAGCTCGGGAATATCGCCCGCAGCGATCCACTCCCGCGCCTGGGCTGGCGTGAACTCGGGGCACACCATCACGACAGGTATGTCGAACCGCCGCTCATCCGTCAGTTGCACGACGCCCCTGGCCACGCCCTCTGGAACCGGGACCGCGGCCGCCTCGAACGCCCGCCGCGCCTGCTCATCCAGGTCGGCCGCATCCGCGCCTTCGAACGGGTCCCAACCTGGGAACGGCACCACGCCGTCGGTGATCTCGAAGAAGTCCGCGTACGGCTGCCCGTCGCTCGATGGGAAACCGCCGATCAGCACCACCTTCGCGACCCGCTCGGGCCGCGCGTCGGCCGCCATCCAGGCCAGGGTGCAGGCTGCGGAGTGGCCCACCACCACCGACCTGCCAAGCCCCGCGTCCACGGCGGCAAGGACCGCGGTCACCTGGTCGGCCAGCGTCGCCGACATGTTCCCGTCACCCTGACCGGGCAGGGTCACCGGCACCGGGTGGCGGCCCCTCTTCTCCAGCTCTGACGCGACGCCGGTCCACACCGACCCGTCGAGCCACAGGCCACCCAAGAGCACGATCTGTTCTGCAGTCATCGGATCAACCTAGCGGCGATTCCGGACGATATGCTTCCGGTACTCTGGCCGTCGTGCCAACCGGTCCGAGCCCCACCGCCCGGGCCCTACGCGCGCTCGAGATCCTGCATGCACGTCCCGGCACGACTGCCGACCAACTCGCCTCGCTGCTGGGCGTGACGGAACGGGCCGCGCGACGCTACGTCGGCATCCTTCGCGAGGCCGGCATCCCGGTCGAGTCGGCCCGCGGGCCGTACGGGGGCTACCGGCTGGGCCGCGGCACCCGGCTGCCGCCGGTCGTCTTCACCCAGGAGCAGGCCCTCGGCCTGGTCATGGCCGTGCTCGACGGGCAGCCGAACGCCATCGACGCCGACGACCTGGTCGGCTCAGCGCTCAGCAAGGTCATCCGGGCACTGCCTGAAAACGTCGGACGGCAGGCAGCGGCGCTACGGGCGTACGCTGCGGCCACCCCCGACCGGCATTCGGCCCGCCCCGACCCCGCCACCACAAGCGCCCTGATCGCCGCCGTCGCCGACCGACGCCGCGTCATGGTCACCTACCGAGGCGAGAGCGGCAAGGAGTGGGCCGCCGAGGTCGACCCGTGGGCAGTCGTGGTGCGGTACGGGCGCTGGTACCTGCTGTGCCACTCGCATCGCGCGGACGCCATCCGCACGTACCGCATCGACCGGATCCGGACGGTACGGCAGACCCCGCACGGCTTCACACCGCCCGACGACCTGGATCCTGTTGCCGCGCTCGAGGAAAATCTGGGCGCCGGCTGGAAGTACCCCACCCGGGTGGTGTTCCACGCACCGTGGGAGAAGGTGGCGCCCTGGATCCGGCCGCCGATGGGCCGCCTCCAGCCGGACGGCGACCGATGCGTACTGGTCGGCAGCACCGGAAATCCCGCGATGTACGCGCAGGAGTGGCTGGCGCCCGTCCCGTTCGACTTCTCCGTGGAAGAAAGCCCCGAACTACACGCCGCCGTGGCGGCGGTCGCGGCCCGTTTCAGCGCGGCAGTTTCGCCATCGCCATCGGCCGAGACCCCCGTGACCAGCCTAGAACGTGACGACATCCGCCGGCCTGTCGGCATGCCGCCAGCTTGAATCGGATGCACCGACTTCGGCACGTCCGCCCGTCGCCAGCCGTCAGCCGGCTGCGCTCCACGACGCGCGGTCTGCGGCCAGATGCGGGCGTTGGATCTCCACAGACTGTCGGATGCCGTTGGTATGTTTCCCCATTCATGGATGCTGGGATCAAGTTTGGGGGCGCTTGTGGCTGAGCCTGAGGTGGCGCTGCGACCGGTCAACGACTCCGACCTCGACGCGCTGTTCGAACAGATGCGGGACCCCGAGTCGGTCCGGATGGCGGCCTTCACCGCCAAGGATCCCGATGATCGCACCGCTTTCGATGCCCACATGGCGAAGGTCAGGACATCACCCGACGTCACAAACCGCGTTATCACGCTCGGTGGACGGCTCGTCGGCAGTATCGCCAGCTTTGTAATCGACGGCGACACCGAAGTTACCTACTGGATCGACAGATCGTTCTGGGGTCAGCGCATCGCTTCCCGAGCGCTGGCCCTCCTCCTGGAGTCGGTTCACGTCCGGCCCTTGTTCGCCCGCGTCGCGAGTGACAACGTGGGATCGCTGAAGGTGCTGCAGAGAGCAGGATTCGCGATCACAGGCACGGAGACGTCCTTCGCCAACGGGCGAAACACTGAGATCGAGGAAACCATCCTGCGCCTCGATGAGCCCGCCACGCCATTCGATGCGCCGAGCGGGAAGAAGCAGACGCACTGATCTCGGCACGACAGCGCCCTTGGGAGCGAATCTGCGACGGCAGGACATCCTGACGGACGGTGACGGGTCCCGATGCGCTCGCCCTGCGCAGAAGAGCGCACCGAGACAGGAGCTCTCCGCCAAATACCAGATGCTCGTTGGAGCACGGCCTGGCATCCTCGGTCGGTGTCTTTAGCTGATGATCTCGCTGGTGCGCGTTATGCCCGTATGCGGTGGAACACGCCACTTTCCGAGGAGCACGCCGCTCTCCTTCTCGAACGGCTGGACGTTCCACCGGCTGGTCGCGTACTGGACCTCGGATGCGGATGGGGTGAACTGCTCCTGCGGGCAATCGAGACGGCGAGTGGCTCCGGCACGGCTTCCGTGACAGGGGTAGGGGTCGACACCGACGAGGTGCTCTTGGCTCGCGGCCGGCAGCTCGCCGCTGAACGCTCGCTGCAGCAGCAGGTGACATTCGTCAAGCAAGAAGCAGCCGCCTGGCGTGAGCCAGCCGACCGGGTCATGTGCATCGGCGCCTCGCACGCCTTTGGTGGGACCGTCACCGCGCTCAAGGCCCTGGCCGAACTCGTCCGTCCAGGTGGGCGCCTCCTGTTCGGTGACG
>NZ_JBEYER010000172.1:0-8223 GCF_040634005.1 Micromonospora sp. NPDC007271 | reverse complement strand
CGATGGTGCCGTTGTACGGGGCGTTGGTGACCGTCACCGCCGCTCCGTTCGTACTGGGACGGTGACGCGGTGCGGCCGACCGCGCGCGGCGCACCGGGTGCCGGCGCCGGCCATCGGGGTGCCGCCGCGGGGCCCCTGGCCCGGTCGGGCAACGGCGTCGGCCTGCGCGCCGCCGAGGCGGAGAAACACCGGGTGGCGTGAGCGGCGGGAAGGAGCGGCACGATGGACCCGACGACCCCGACGCCGATGTGGCACACCAGCGGCCTCGCGCGGCTGGCCTGGGGCGCCACCCTGATCGTGGCGCCGCGCCGGGTGCTGCGCCGGTGGGGCCACCCGAGCCGGCTCGCGGTGGGGACGCTGCGGGTGCTCGGCGTACGGCACCTGGCCCAGGCGGCGGTGACCCTGCGCCGGCCGGCCCCGGCGGTGCTCGTCGTCGGGGCCGCGGCGGACCTGCTGCACGGGACGAGCGCGCTGGCGCTCGCCGCCATCGACCGCCGGCAGCGCCGGCTCGCCCTGTTGGACAGCGCGATCGCCGGCGGTTGGGCGGTGCTGGACGGGTGGGCGGCCGCCCGTCGGCCCCGGCGGCCGCGGAGCTGAGCGCGGCGCCGGGGCGCGATCCGGGTCACCCCGGCCGGCGGTCCGGCCCGTCAGGTACGGGGCAGGGCTCGGCCTGGCCGAGGGTCACCGCGGTCTCCAGCATCAGCGCGTGCACGAACGCCTGCGGAAAGTTCCCGCGCAACTGCCGCTGCTGCACGTCGTACTCCTCGGTGAACAGGCCCGGCGATCCGCACGCGGCCCGGTTGCGCTCGAACCACCGGTTGGCCGCCAGCACGTCGCCGGCCTGCCAGGCGGCGAGCGCCGCGGCGAACCCGCAGAGCAGGAAGGCGCCCTCCGCGTCGCCGAGCGGCCGGCTGTCCGGGCGGAACCGGTAGAGGTAGCCCTCGGACCCCAGCTCGGCCACGACCGCCCGGCGGGTGGCCTCGGTACGCGGATCGCCCGTCGGCAGCGCTCCCCGGATGCCGGGGAACAGCAGGGCGCCGTCGACCCGCCCGTCGTCGTACGCCCGTTGCCAGCGTCCGGAGGGGTGCAGGCCGTGCGCCGCGACGTCGGCGAGGATCGTGTCGGCGAGCGCCACCCACCGCCCGGCCGACCCGCGCGGCGCGACCCGGGCGGCCGCCCGCAGCCCGGCCACGCACATCAGCTTCGAATGCGTCCACTGCCGGGCCGGCAACTCCCAGATGCCCGAGTCGGACTGGTGCCAGCGTTCTCCGATGGTCCGCACGGCCAGCTCCATCGCCCGCCAGGAGTCGTCGTCCAGCCGGTCGTGCCGCCCGGCCGCCGCCAGGAGCAGCAGAACCTCGCCGAAGGCGTCGAGCTGGAACTGCTCCCGCACCCAGTTCCCGAGCCGGGGCGAGCCGCCTGGATAACCCGGTAGGAAGTCGACCGCGTGCTGCGGCGGCACCGGGTGGCCGTCGACGGTGTAGGCGGGCGCGAGTCGGTCCCCGTCGGTGAGCAGCCGCCGGGTGAGGAAGGCGACCGCGTCGTCCAGCAGCTCGTACCGGCCGACCAGGGCGGCGGCCTGGCCCGCGAAGGACTGGTCCCGCACCCAGGCGTAGCGGTAGTCGTAGTTGTGGCCGGCGAGCGCCCGCTCGGGCAGCGACGTGGTCGCCGCCGCCACCGTGCCGCCGCCCGGTCGGGTCAGGCCACGCAGCACGGCGTACGCGAAGACGGCGTCCCGCTGCGCCGGCCCGCCGGCGAGCGGCGGCAGCGACTCCCGCCAGGTGTGTTCGGTGGTCCGCCACAACTCGTCCGGCCGGGGCGGCTCGCCGTCGAGCGGATGCGTCGCGATCTCCAGCACCAGGTCGTGCTGCCCGCCGGCCGGGATGGCCAGCTCGCCGCGGAGCGCACCGTCACCGGTGAGCCGGAGCCGCTCCCCGCCGCTGTGCCGCAGGTACAGGCCGCCCGTACGGGCCAGCCAGCGCGGGCCGTCGTGGCGCACCTCCCGTACCGGTTCGCGGCCGAAGTCGGCGCGTGGATCGAGCCGGACGTGGACGACGGCATCCCGGTCGAGGGCGTGGATCTGCCGCAGCAGCACCACCCGCTGCTCCTCGCCGGGAAACAGCAGGGCCTCCCGGGACTCGATGATCCCGTCCGTGGTCACCCACCGGCTCACCCACACCAGCGATCCCGGCTCGTAGTGGCCGCCCCACACGAACCGTGGGTTCGCCGGGGTCACCAGGTAGTCGCCCCGGCCGCCGAGCAGGCCGCTGAACACGGGCGGGTCCGCCCAGCCGGGAGCGCAGAGCCAGGTCACGTTCCCGTCCGGCCCGACGAGGGCGCCCCGGTGGCCGTCGGCGAGCAACGCGTACTCGCGCAGCACGCTCGGCCCGCGTTCCGGGGCCGCCGGCCCGGGCGACCGCTCGTCCCGTCCCACCGGCACCACCTCCGGCAGCCCGTACCCGTCGCGGGTCGCGCCACACCTGCCCGAACCTGGTCGCGTCCGATCCGACTACCCCGCCCGCCCCGGGGTACTGCCCAGGACAGGACGGACGACGCCGAGGGGAGTGACATGAGCCGGAAGCGACAGCGGGCCCAGGTGGCGGTGATCACGGGCGCCAGCGCCGGAGTCGGGCGGGCCACGGCCCGGCTGCTCGCCCAGCGCGGCATCGCCATCGCCCTCCTGGCCCGGGGGCGCACCGGGCTGGACGCCGCCGCGGCCGAGGTCCGGGCGGCCGGCAGCCGGGCCCTGCCCGTCGAGGTGGACATGGCCGAGCACGACCAGGTGGTGGCCGCCGGGCAGCGGATCGAGGCCGAACTCGGGCCGATCGACCTCTGGATCAACTGCGCGTTCAGCTCGGTCTTCGCCCCGTTCCAGGAGACCCGACCGGAGGAGTTCCGCCGGGCCATGGAGGTCACCTACCTCGGCTACGTGCACGGCACCCGGGTGGCCCTGCACCACATGGTGCCCCGGGACCGGGGCACCATCGTCCAGGCCGGGTCGGCGCTGGCGTACCGGGGCATCCCGTTGCAGGCCACGTACTGCGGGGCCAAGCACGCGATCGTCGGGTTCACCGAGTCGCTGCGCTGCGAGCTGATGCACGACAAGAGCAACGTCAAGGTGACGATGGTGCAGCTGCCCGCGCTGAACACCCCGCAGTTCGACTGGCTGCTGTCCCGGTTGCCCCGGCACGCCCAGCCGGTGCCGCCGATCTACGACCCGGTGGTGGCCGCCCGGGCCCTCGCCGCCGCCGCCGACCGGCCCGGCCGGCGGGAGTACTGGGTGGGCGCCTCCACCGCCCTGACCATCCTCGGCAACCGGATCGTTCCCGGCCTGCTCGACCGGTACCTCGCCCGCACCGGCTACCAGTCACAGCAGACCGACCGACCGGCCGACCACGACCGGCCGGCCAACCTGTGGCAGCCGGCGGACGGCCCGCAGGGCCGGGACTACGGCGCGCAGGGCAGCTTCACCAGCCGGGCGCACCGGCACAGCGCGCAGGCCTGGTTGTCCCGGCACCGCCTGGTCACCGCCGCCGGCCTCGCCACCGGCGCGGCGGTCGGCGTCCTGGCCTGGCCGCGCCACTGACCCGGCCGGCGCCGTCGACGTGGACGGGCGTGCCGCCGGGCGTAGGCTGACCGACGTGGATTCCGAAGACCGGATCGCCCTGTTCCTTGACTACGAGAACCTGGCGCTGGGCGTACGCGACCATCACGGCGGCCACGCCTTCGACTTCCGCCCGATCGCCGACGCCCTCGCCGAGCGGGGCCGGGTGGTGGTGCGCCGGGCGTACGCCGACTGGTCGTACTTCGACGAGGACCGGCGGATGCTCACCCGGTCGCACGTCGAACTCATCGAGATTCCCCAGCGGATGGGCGCCACCCGGAAGAACGCCGCCGACATCAAGATGGCCGTCGACGCCGTGGAGCTGGCCTTCGAACGCGACTACCTCTCCACGTTCGTGATCTGCACCGGCGACAGCGACTTCACCCCGCTGGTCTACAAGCTCCGCGAACTCAACAAGCGGGTGATCGGGGTCGGCGTGGAGAAGTCGACCTCGGCCCTGCTCCCACCCGCCTGCGACGAGTTCCTCTACTACGACCGGCTGGAGGGGGTCGAGGTGCCCACCACCGCCGGCCGGTGGGGTGGCCGTCCCGGGCGGGCGCCCGCCCCGGAGGTCCCGCAGCAGCCGGAGCCGGAGCCCCAACCGGTCGCGGAGGAACCGGCCCGGGACGTCGACACGCTCGCCGTCCTCGTCGCGCAGACCGTCGCCGGCCTCGAGGGCGGCACCAGCGGAGAGGTGACCGCCTCCGGGTTGAAACGGACCCTGCTGCGCAAGGATCCGACGTTCAGCGAGTCCGACTACGGCTTCCGTACCTTCGGCGAGCTGCTGCGCTACCTGGCCGAACACAACGTGGTCGAGCTAGCCGCGGGGCCGGCCAAGGGCGACCCCGAGGTGTCGCTGCCGGAACGCGGCGACCGGGAGGCGGCCTTCGCACTGCTGCGCTCCGTGGTCGTGGACCTGGCCGGCGGCGGCGCGGTCGCGCTCTCCGGGCTGAAGGACCAGCTCCGCCGGGCACGCCCCGACTTCAGCGAGAAGAAGCTCGGCTATCGCAGCTTCCTGCAGTTCTGCAAGGCGGCCGCCACCACCGGCACGGTGGACCTGCGCTGGAGCCCGGACGCCGACGACTACCTGCTCACCCCGCGCTCCTGACCGGCCCCGCCGGGGCGGCCACGGGCCGCCGGCCGCTGTGGGTTGTCAGCGCCCCCGGGACCCGTGCGACGGACAGAGCAGCCGCTCCACCAGCGGTAGCCGGAGCAGGTCCAGGCAGCCGGTCGGTGCCGGAGGCTCGGTCGGCTCCGTCGGGCTGGTCGGGCTGGGCGGGGTGGTCGGGGTGGGTGCCGTGGTCGGGCCGGGCGCGGTGGTCGGGGCCGGGGCCGGGGCGGTGGTCGGCCCGGGACGGGAGGGTGGCGCCGGTCGGGTGGTCGCGCGTGCCGCTGGAACGGTCCGAGCGGTCGCGGGCCGAGCGACGGGCTCGCCCGCGGCACCGCCCGCGGGCCGGGTCGCGGTGGCGGGCGACGGCGGACGCGGCACGGGGCGGTCCGGTGGCTCGGGACCGGCGGGTGGGCTCGGCGCCGGGCTGACGGCGGCGCCGCCCACCTGTGTCGTCGCGGCGACGCCGCCCGCCCGCGCCTGCGCCCGGTACGGCAGGTCGGCCGGTTCCGCCCCCATTCCGCCGGTGGTCAGGAACGCGAACGCCACCGCGACGGCGACGGCCGCGGCCGCCGTCACGCGCTCGGGGCGCAGCAGGGGGAGCGGAGCGTCGTGCGGCGCCACCGCTGGCGGCGGCGACGGCCGGGCGTCGCGGTGGGCCGCCAGCATCCCGTCGAGCTGCGGGACGATGAGCGGGCGCGCCCCGGTGGCGGTGGCGAAGGCGAGGGTGAGGTAGAACCGGGCGTTCACGGCGGTGGCGGCGGGGACCCGCAACCCGGCCGGACGACCGCCGTCGGCGGTGTGCAGCAGGGTGATCGGGACCTCCGGGTGGTGCCCCAGTCCCCGCAGGCCGGTGTACGTCCACTCGCGTCGGCCGGCCCGGCCGGCGAAGACGACGCGACGGTCGGTCACGACCGCCATGCCGGCGTCGACGACCCGCAGGCCCGCCGGCGTCACGCGCGCGGACTCGTCGACGGGGGCCGCCGCGAGGGTCAGGCCGGGCGCCGGCAGCCCGCTGAGGTGCCGCGCCTCGGCCTCGACCAGCTCCGCGGCCGGCAGCACCCGGTAGACGACCTCGTCGTGCGCCAACTCGGCCGGCAGGCCGCTGCGTGGCTGCGTGCAGCCGAGGAAACCGGCGGCCTCGATCCGCAGCCGGACGAGGTGCTCCTCGCGGCGGCGCCAGGCCTCGACCTGCGCGTCGTACGCCCGCCGGCGCCGGTCGTTCTCGCGCCGGGCCCACTCGACCTGCCGTCGGGTGCGCCCCGTCCCGGGGCTGGTCGCGACGGTGGAGCGTTTCGGCTGCACACCTCGTACAACGGTGGCCGTCCGGGAAGGACACGAAAAGCGGGTCGTCCGCTCGTCCGGCCCGGTGCTCGGCGGCGCGGGCCACTGGCGAGCGTGGCCGGTGCGGCGCCCCCGAGCGGCACGGGATCAGCCGGAAGGGGTGGTGACATCGTCCGTGACCGGCGCGGCCACCGCCCCGGGCGGGACCTGCCGGTCCCGGCGGCGACGCCGGGTCATCAGGCCGACGCCCGCCAGGACGACGATGCCCACCGCCTCCAGCGCCAGCAGCAGCCACTGCGGGATCTGCGCGCCGCCCTCGCCGGGCTTGCCCAGCCAGCGCAGCTGGCCGCTGATGGTGAACGGCTGTCCGCCGGCCGTCGCGTGCACCGTCCAGCCGCCCACCGGATGCGGGTGCCCCGGGTCCGCCTTGACCGCCGGCGGCCGCGCCTGCCCCATCCAGTGGATGCGGTGGTCGTGCCAGCGGGCGGTGCCCCTGCTGCCGATGGTCTGCCAGGCCGGAGCGAGCGCGGCGGGATCCTGCCCGGCGGGCAGGGTGTCGGCGAACAAGCTGCGGTTGAGGTACGTCGTCTGGGACAGCTGGTTCTCCTGCACCGTTGTCGCGGTTATCCGCAGGTAGGGCTCCCGGCTGTAGCCGAGCACGACCACCTCGGCCGGCCCCGAGTTGGTGATCTCGATCCATTCACCGCCCGGATCGACCCGTACCCGCACGCCGGGCGGCGGCGGGGTGACCGCGTCCAGGTCGGCTCGGTAATAGGCGGCGTCGGGGATCGGCTGGCCGCCGCCGTGCGCCGCGGCCGGCGCCGCCGGACCGGCTGCCACGATGAGGACGGCGCCCAGCACGGCTGGGACTCTGCGTGACCACTCACCCACGCCCGTGATTCTGCTCGGCGTCGCGGCCGCCCGGCCCGTTCATGAAGCAGATGTCATCGACGGCTCGCGTCGCGGGCGGTGGAAGGCCGACCGGTACGGTGGCACCGGCACCGGCAGGGGAGGGCGTGGCGATGGCGGAGGGTCGACCCGGACCGCTGCACGGAATTCTCGTCGCGGACTTCTCCCGCATCCTCGCCGGCCCGTACGCGACGATGCTCCTCGCCGATCTCGGCGCCGACGTCATCAAGGTGGAGGGGCCTGGCGGCGACGACACCCGTACCTGGCGGCCGCCGGTCCGCGACGGGATCGCCACCTACTACCTCGGCGTCAACCGCAACAAGCGCTCGGTGGTGCTGGACCTCACCGATCCCGGCGACCTGGCGCTGGCCCACCGGCTCGCCCGGCGCGCCGACGTCATGATCCAGAACTTCCGGCCCGGTACACTGCGCCGCTTCGGCCTCGGCTACGACGCCGTCGCCGCCGCCAACGCCGGCATCGTCTACGCCTCGATCAGCGGCTTCGGCGTGGCGGCGGGCGCGGACCTGCCCGGGTACGACCTGATGGTCCAGGCGGCGTCGGGGCTGATGAGCCTCACCGGCGAGCCGGACGGCCCGCCGTACAAGGCCGGGGTCGCCGTGTTCGACGTGATGGCCGGGCTGCACGCCGCCGTCGGGATCCTCGCCGCCCTGCACCACCGGCAGGAGTGCGGGGTCGGCCAGCACGTCGAGGTCAACCTGCTCTCCTCGGCCCTGTCCGGCCTGGTCAACCACAGCAGCGCCCACGTCGCCGCCGGCACGGTGCCGTTCCGGATGGGCAACGCCCACCCGAGCATCTTCCCGTACGAGCCGCTGCCCACCGCCGACGGGGAACTCGTCGTGATCGCCGGCAACGACGGTCAGTTCCGCACCCTGTGCCAGGTGCTCGGCCTGCCGGAGCTGGCGGACGACTCGCGCTTCCGGCGTAACCAGGACCGCACCGTCAACCGCGAGCTGCTGCGTCCGCTCCTGGTCGCGCGGCTGCGCGAACGCACGAGCGACGAGTGGTTCCACGACCTGCGCGCGGCGGGCGTGCCGTGCAGCCCGATCAACACGGTCGACGGCGGTGTGGCCCTGGCCGGCGAGCTGGGGCTCGAACCCGTGGTCACCGTCGACGGCGTGCCCGGGGTGCGTAACCCGATCGGCCTCTCCGCCACCCCACCGCGCTACCACCTGCCGCCGCCGGGGCTGGACGAGCACGGCGCGGAGATCCGGGCCTGGCTGGCCGGTTGAGCCCGGGGCGGACTATCGCCTCCTTGCCCCTGCCTTGCAAAGATCAAGCCTTCTGTCGGCCAGCGTCG
>NZ_JBEYER010000171.1:0-8227 GCF_040634005.1 Micromonospora sp. NPDC007271 | reverse complement strand
GGCTGCGATCAGTGCGCTCACCCCGGTGAAGAACAGCATCGGCAGCATCAGGTAGCCCACCCCAGCTGATCACCCGGCGCCGGGATCTTTTCAAGATCTATCACGGTGGCGCATACTTATGCCCCAGCGACGGGTCGAGGGGAGGCGTCCGCCGATGCTGGGTGCGCTGGGCCTGAGCACCGATGAGGAGTCTGTCTACCGCCGGCTGGTCGAACGCACCGCGGCCGGCTCGGCCGACCTCGCGGAGACCACGCAACTGCCCGAAGCGACGGTCCGAGCGGCGCTGTCACAGCTGGTGGCGGACGGGCTGGTGAAGCGCACGCCCGACGGGGAATTCTCGGCGGCGCCGCCCGCAGTGGCGCTCGGCGCGCTGATCAGCGAACGCCGGGAAGGCCTGCGCAGCGCCGAACTGGCGCTCGTCACGCTCGCCGAGGAGCACCGCGCGGCGATGGCGGACCGGAGCATCAGCGAACTGATCGAGGTGGTCAC
Source organism: Micromonospora sp. NPDC007271 (assembly GCF_040634005.1). Lineage (NCBI taxonomy): Bacteria > Bacillati > Actinomycetota > Actinomycetes > Micromonosporales > Micromonosporaceae > Micromonospora > Micromonospora sp. NPDC007271. The sequence goes on along the minus strand of NZ_JBEYER010000171.1, from coordinate 7,738 downwards.
CGGAGTCGACGCCGTCCGCCACCGGTTCGCCCAGGTGCAGCACGCCGCCCGGACTCAGGTGCGAAACTTCGTCACCGCCCCGTTCGTCGCCGTGCCCCCGGGCACCAACACCCTGGAGACGGTGCTGATGGACCGCGGGGTGACATACCGGGTCGTGCTGGAACGAGCCGCGCTCGCCGAGCCTGGCATGATCGCCGAGACCATTGCGTCACTGCGTCAAGGCGTCCAGGTGCGGGTGGCCGAGTCGCTACCGATCAAGCTCATTCTGGCCGACGCCGAACTGGCTCTGGTGCCGCTGACCGTCGAACCGGGCGGCGAACCCGGCGCCGTGCTCCTGCACCGCAGCGGTCTGCTGTCCGCCATGGACGCGCTGTTCGAGATCGTGTGGCGCCACGCCCACCCGCTCGACGTGTCGGCACTGGCCGGGCTGACCGATGACGACGTCACCGCAGTGGACTCGGGTGCCCCGACCGAGCTGGACCGGAAGATCCTCGTACTGCTCCTGGCCGGACTCACGGACCACGTCGTCGCCAGCCAACTCGACGTCTCCCTGCGGACCCTGCAGCGTCGTCTGCGCCATCTGATGGACCTCGCCGGCGTGAAGACCCGAATGGAGCTGGGCTGGTACGCCGCCCGGCACAACTGGGCATGACGGAGCGCAGGATGCTGGCGGCCGTCGGCGTCGAACCCGGCGAGGAGCAGGTCTACCTGGCGCTCGTCGCCCGACCCGCGGCCGACGTGGCGGAGCTGTCCCAGCGGACCGGATTGCCCGTCCCGGACGTACGCCGGGCGCTGGCGGGGCTCGTGGCCAAGGGGCTGGCAGATCTTCCGGCCGACCCGGCGGGCGTGATCCGGGCGGCGCCTCCCGACCCCACCCTCAAACTCCTGGCGTTGCGCCGGATGGACGAGCTGCGTAAGGCGCAGGCCGTCATCGCGGAGCTGACCGAGCGCTTCCAGACCCGAGACTCGGCGTGGCGCGGTGCCGGGGCGGTTGAGGTGGTCGAGGGCGCCCGAGCCATGGCCGAGCGCTACGCCATGCTGCAGCGCGGGGCCACGCAGGAAATCTGCTCGCTCGTCAGGGGACCGGCTGTCGCCGTGCCGGCCACCGACAACGTGGGCCAGCGGGACGCGCTGCGGGCCGGGGTCCGCTACCGGGTGGTGTACGACCGCGACCTGCTGGACCCGGGCAGCCCCCAGATCCCGCTGCTGCTGGAGGAATGGGCGGCGCTCGGCGAGGAGATGCGGGTGGCCACCGTTCCGTTCAAGATGTCTGTCTTCGACCGACGGCAGGCCATGATCGCCTCGTCCGAGGAGCCGTTGCTCCTCGTGGTCCATGCCCGACCGATGGTGAACTGCCTCGGCTGGATCGTCGATCGGATCTGGGAGTCGGCGCTTCCGGTGCCCGCCGCGCTGTCCACAGCCGCCGACGGCCCGTTGGCCGCCGAGGACCGCCAACTGCTGGCGCTGCTCCTGGCCGGCTACACCGACCAGGCGATCGCCTCGCAGCTCGGGGTGAGCATGCGTACGGTCCAGCGCAGGGTGCAGCGGCTGCTCACCATCGCCGGAGTGCAGAGCCGAATCCAGCTGGGGTGGCAGGCCGCCAGGCGAAAGTGGATCTAGATGTACTGACCGGGGACGTTGCTGTCTCCCTGCTGCCGGCCGACGTACCGCCAGCCGCCGCCGTCGGGGATGTTCCCGAGCTCCTTCACGTCCACGTGGACCAGCGAGCCGGGCTGGCCATGTTCGTAGCGGCGGATCGGCTCACCGGTCGCGCGGTCCACGTACGACCACCGGTTCAACCGGGCGGAGGTGAGGATGCGGTGCACCGTCGATGGGGCGATACCGAGGCACGCGGCGAGCTGAAAGGTCCCTCTCGCAGGCGCATTCGCAGGTTCACGCATCGTTTCGTCACGGTCTTGCTCGTCCTGTTCGGCGATGACTTCGGCCGTGAGGAGCGGTCGTGCATGGACTCGCCAGCGAGATAGCGGTCGACCCAGCGCTTCACGGTTGGCCAGGACACTTGGAAGCGGGCAGCGACCTCACTGACCGGCCACCCGTCGACGACGAGGCGAGCGACCTTCAAGCGGTGACGGGCCGTGAGCGCGGCGTTCGGGTGTGACATGACGTCCTTCGGGTGTGGTTGGCCGCCCGTTGCTACGCGTCAGCCGCAAGCGTCGTCCACTCCGTGCGTCCGAACGTGGATGCGTAGGGCAGCGGCGGCGAGGCGTGCAGCGTCGGGGCTGCCGAAGGTGTGGTGGAAGTCGGGGGTGGTCTCGTACATGGCGGCCATCCCGCAAATCATGGCGGCGGACTGTGCCTCGTCACCGGCGTGGGTCGGAGTGCCGGGGATCTCGGCGAACCAGGCGATGTGGACTGCTGCATGCTCTTGTGCTGCTGGCGAGTCGGGTGCTTCGCCAGCTTCCTCGAGCTCGGCCCAGCGGTGTACGAGCGCTTCGCTCCTGACCTTCCAGTCCCGCTGCTGACTCACAGTCTTCGAGTGCCACCACTGGTTCGAGGCATCGAAGGCCTCCCGGCCCCAGCGGCGAACGACTTCGTCCTCATACGCGTCATTGAAGCCTTGGAGCATGACGTCCATACGCGGGTCGCGGCCCTCACGGCGCATCTGCAGGGTGTGCTCCACCGCTTGGATACGACGTTCGAGCGTGAGGCGGTCGGCCCTCAGCTGGTCAAGGTGAGCGAGTAGGGCATCGACCTCAGCCGCGGGTGAGGTCGCAGCATCCAGGGCCGATGCGATCTGGGCCAGGGGCATGCCCGTGTCGCGCAGCAGCAAGATCCGCTGCAGCCGTGCGACCGCGCCGGGCCCGTAGTACCGGTAACCGTTGGACCCGACGCGGTCAGGCGCGAGCAGCCCGATGCGGTGATAGTGGCGCAGGGTGCGGCCACTGATACCTGCGCGCTCGGCGAGCTCGTGCACGGTCCACTCCACCGCCGCCTCCATCTGATCGACTCGGCTCCCTCGGCCCCTGACCGGGCCTAGTGTGTCGCGTCCGAGGCCAGGCCCAGCCGCGGCAGGGCGACCTCGAGAATGTCAGCCGATGGAGTTCGAGTACTGCTAGCGGCCGTCGTCCCGGTCGCGTCGAGGTAAGCGCGCACGAGCCGGGCGCCCGCTGCGTACCCGGCACCCGTGGGCAGCCCAACCGGCTGGGCTCCGAACAACACAGCGCTGGCATCGCCGAGCACCCAGGAGGCGAAGTCGGACATGCCCGTCACGCCAAATCCCGAGGCAACCTTGGCCAGCACCGCGTCGTCAGCTCGTGTTTGGTCGCTGACGAAGTGGGTGTAGCCACGATGCCCGTACAGCTCAGCCGCGAACATGTCAGCCAGTCCCTCCGAGACGACGTGCTCGCCGACTGTCACGGTGGCGGGATCCCACACGATGCCGCCCGGGGAGTAGCGCACGTTGTGGTGCAGCTCGTGGACCACGATCGCTTCCAGCCGATCCAGGACGATGGGGTGCGGCCACACGGTGATGGTGATGTACCCGCTGATACCGCCGAAACCCGAGACGCCATGGACCTCGTCCATGAAGTGCGCGTTGGTCGGATCACCTAGGACGAGCAAAATACGCAGGTCAGGAACCTCCAGGCCCGGGACCGCCGACGTGAGTGCGGCGACACCCTCCTCGAGAGCAGAACTGACCCGACTCCACGCGTCAGCAGCCACCAGCTCGTCGAGCCCCTTGCGTATCCGCTCGTCAGCAACTTCTCTGCCGTCCACGGGGAACCCGAAGTTCTGCTGGTGCACCGTGGCCATGTCCACCCCGCCTGGGACGAAGAAGTACATGCCAGCCATGGGATCCCACAGGTCCCGTACCCGATCTGCACGTTCTGCGGGCGGCGCGTCCAAGATCCGCCTCATGCCCGAAGCGCTGTCAATCACTGAGATGGCCATGACGCGTGACGCTAAACATTGTCGTTACGACAAGGTCAAGGACTCGCTCGACCAACGTCCCCGGTCAGTACATCTAGAGACCCGACCTGCGGCGTGGCGGTGGCGGGTGACACCCGACGCCCGAACCTGCAGGTGGCGTTTTTGTGCCATGGCGATGAACCGTCAGCCTGAGCCCCTGATGATCGGTGACCAGCGATGGCAGTGTGTCCGGCGTCAGCACATCCCGTCCCTGGAAGGACCCGAAGTGACGCCCCCTGTCGTACCCCCGTCGCGGCGAGCGCGGCGCGCCGTCGCAGCACTGGCCACCACCCTCGTGGTGGGCGGATTGTCGCTGTCCGCCGTCCCCGCCCACGCCGACCCCACGGCCGCCCCCGTCGCGGACAAGCTGGGCAGCCACGACCGGGCCCTGATCGCCAGGTACGCCGCCCAGCACCGGACCCGGGCCGTCCCGGCCCGGGCCAGCCAGCCGGTCCCCGACTACGTCACCCTGATGCTCGCCGTGAAGTCGGGCACCACCGAGGCGGCGGCCCAGCAACTCACCGAGCTCGGCGCCGACGTCGCCCGGACCGACCCGGAGATCGGCTACGTCAAGGTGAACGTGCCGTTCGCCCTCGTGGACCAGGTCGTCGCCCTCGACAACGTGCTCCGGGTCGACGCCGACGAACTCCTGAAGCTGGAGGAGACGACGGCCGGTGCCGGCACCGAGGGTGCCGGCGCCGGCACCGGCGGCCTCCCGGCAGCCCCGACCGCGGCGACCCCGGACAACAACCCGTACCTGCCGACCGGCGAAACCGGCTCGGTCGCGTTCAAGAACGAGCACCCCAGCTATGACGGCCGGGGCGTGACCATCGGCATCATGGACACCGGGATCGACCCCACCCACCCGGCGCTGGCCACCACCACGACCGGCGAGCGCAAGCTGGTGGACACGATCGTCGGCACCGATCCGTTCAACCTCATCGACGCGCTGCTCATCGAGAACACCTGGACGCTGGTCAGCACGTCGGAGACCTCGAGCGACCGGGTCACCGGGCCGACCGCCGTCAAGCAGAACATCACCTGGACCCTGCCGGACGCCGGCTGTGCCGACATGTACCTGAAGACGAGGCTCTACAGCGGCATGCGCCTCGCCGACAAGACGCTCACCGGCTACCAGGGCATCGCCTTCTGCGCGACCGACGGCTCCGTCTGGGTGGACACCGACAACGACCGCGTCTTCACGCCGGACGAGCTGATCCGGCCGTATCGCGTCAACCACCAGGTCGGCTACCTCGGCACCGACAACCCGGCCACCGCCATCAACGAACGGCAGCCGTTCACCGTCGAGGTCAAGCAGCTCAAGCCGACCTACGTCGGCATCAACATCAACACCATCGAGGTGGACCACGGAACCCACGTGGCCGGGATCACCGCCGCCAACGGAATTCTCGGTGGGCAGATGAACGGCCAGGCACCCGGGGCCAAGCTGGTCTCGATGCGGGCCTGCACCAGTGGCGGCTGCTCCTCCGCCGCTCTCACCGACGGCATGATCGACCTCGCCACCAAACACGGCGTGGACGTCATCAACATGTCCATCGGCTCCAGCCCCGCCCTCAACGACGGCCAGAGCGCCATGGCCCTGCTCTACAACCGCCTGATCGATCAGACCGGCGTCCAGATGTTCGTCTCCGCCGGCAACTCCGGGGCCGGCACCAACACCGCCGGCGACCCGGCGCTCGCCGACAAGGTCGTCAGCGTGGGCGCCTCGGTCTCGAAGCAGACCTGGTGGGCGAACTACGGATCCTTCGTGCATCGGGTCAACTCCGTCTTCCCCTTCTCCTCCCGCGGCCCTCGCGAGGACGGCGGCCTCAAGCCGGACATCACCGCGCCCGGCGCGGCCATCTCCACCGTCCCGCGCTGGATCGACGAGCCCCCCGTCGCGAGCACCGGCTACACCCTGCCGGTCGGCTACGCCATGCTCCAGGGCACCTCGATGGCCTCCCCCCAGGCCGCCGGCGCCGCCGCGCTGCTGCTCTCCGCCGCCAAGCAGAACGGCATCAGCGCCACCCCGGCCGAGCTGCGCGACGCCATCTACTCGACCGCCGACTTCAACAAGGACGAGCCGGCAATCGCACAGGGCCGCGGCCAGTTCAACGTGACCCACGCCTGGCAGCACCTCGCCAAGGGCGTAGCGGACACCGACAGCGTCACCGTCTCCGCGCCGGTCTGCACCGTCCTCTCCGGCCGGCTGGTCCAGCCGCACACCGGCACCGGCCTGTTCAACAACTGCGCCCCGGGCAGCGGCGGCCAGGGCGTCGGCGAGTCCCGTACGTACCAGGTCACCCTGACCCGCACGAGCGGTCCGGACACGGCGCTCTCCTACGACCTCGGCCTGCAGGGCAACGACGGCACCTTCACCGTGCCGAAGAAGGTCACCCTGGCGAAGAACGTCCCCACCGTCGTCCAGGTGACCGCGGCCCCGGCCACCCAGGGCATCCACAGCGCCGTGCTCACCATCGACAACCCCAGGACCCGGGCCGTCGAGCGGTCGGTGATGCTGGCGGTCGCCGCCGCTGCCCCGCTCGTCGCCGGACACACCTGGTCGGCGGAGGGCACCGTCAACCGCAACGACACCGTCACCTACAGCGTCGCGGTCCCGGCCGGCACCACCAGCCTGACCGTGAACCTGTCCGGCCTGGCCGCGAACAGCCAGACCCGCTGGTGGGCCTTCAACCCGGAAGGCGTCAACGGCGAACGGTCGAGCTCGGGCAGCATCTACTGCTACGCCAACTACCTGGACGGCAACGGGTGCAACCCGCTGAGCCGTACCTACACCAACCCGAAGGCGGGCGTCTGGGAATTCGTCGTCGAGGCGCGCCGCACCAGCCCGCAGTTCGCGAACCCCTACCACCTGGAGGCCACCGTCACCCCGTGATGGCGCCGTGATCCGCCGGAGGCCCAGGTCGATCCGTCGACCTGGGCCTCCGGGCGCCCGGGTTTTCTGAGATGCGTAAGGGCTCCGCCTCGTACCTCTAGATCACCTCGTGTCCGTTGTGTCATGCAAGGTTGACGATGCAAGGTGCCTTCGCGAGAGAATTCTTCACGTGAGACGGTGGCTATGGGCGATGACGCTCGGTGGGGCGGCGGCAGGGGCGTTCCTTGTCGCTGACGCCGCCCACGCCGACCCGGCCCCGCTGCCGAACATTCCCCTGGTCGACGCCACCCTACGGCCGCAGATCGTCGAAACGCTGCTACCGGAGGTGATCAAGAAACCCCCGGTCAGCGGGCCGGACCTGCCGACCGTCAATCCGCCGGCCCCCACGCCAACCGGCACGGCCTCGCCAGGCGGTACGGCCACGCCCGTCGCCCGGCCGTCGCTGCGGGCCCCCACCCCAGCGAGATCGGCTCCTGCGCCGTCACCCGTCTCGACGCTGAAGCCGCTGTCCCGATCGGCGGCACCCGCGGCGTCCCCTCCGCCGGCCAGTCCGGCCCGAACTCCCGCACGGCAGCGGTCGCCGGCGGTCTTAGCCGCCGATGCGTCGCCGGCAGGCCCCCCCGCGGACCCCACACCGTGGCTGCCGTCGCTGTGGCTGGTGTCGGCGTCCGCGCCCGTCGTAGCCGGCGCCGCCGGTGCCGACCTGCCGGGGCCCTGGGCCACACCCGGCTCACCGCTGTCCACACCACCGCTGTGCCGAGGCGCAACCGCGGCTGCCCTGGACACCCGCGCCGCGAACCGGCCCGTGGAACGTGCTCCTCCACCACCCCGGCACCTCCTGATCACCCACACAGATTGGCGACGTTGATCAGGAGAGGTCATGGAGATAGCTGTCATTTGGGTTCCCGACGA
>NZ_JBEYER010000170.1:0-8438 GCF_040634005.1 Micromonospora sp. NPDC007271 | reverse complement strand
GGCATCGCATCCCAAGGTCCAAAAAGTCGCCATGACGCCAACGTACGGGGGCTGCAACCAGCTGTCATCGGCACGACCGGATGCTGGCGCCCGGCGCCGACATCACCCTCGGCGATGATCGCTTCGCGGCTACTTAGAGTGAACCGCACCACGATCAGATACGGCGTAGCACCAGCATCACGAAGCCCAGAACGTTGCGGTACCCGCGCAACCACTGATCGCGGTGCTCCCGGGCGGCGGTGAGTGCCTCGACAGCGTCCGGATGGCCGGGGTTGTCCAGCGCCCACTCGGTGAGCGAGCCGGTCCACGACCATTCGTAGTCGTCCCACTCGGCGGAGTCGCTGACATGGGCGTACACCGGCGTCCAGCCGGCCTGCTCGGCAGCGTCGACCAGGCCGGCGAGTTCGGTGAATTCCTCAGGCTTTGCATTGAGCACGGCGAGTGCCTCCGGAGTCGGCGGGACTTGCCAGAATCCTTCACCGACCATCAGGATGCCGTCGGCATTCACATGCCGACCAGCCAGCTCCAGCGTCTCGCCGAATCCGCCGAACGCGTGTGTCGACCCGACGCACAGCACCAGGTCGTAATCGCCGCCAGGCACGTACGTCCGGGCGTCGCGCTCGTGCAGTGTGAGACGGTCGGCGAGGCCGCGTTCGGCGGCGGCGCCCAGGCCGGCGCTGTAGCCGAGCAACGCACCGAGGCCCGTGATCCGGTGTTTCGTTGGTGGGTCGTCGCCGGGCTTGACGCCGGCCAGGCTGGCCAGGCGCCGCACGCTCTGCTCGGGGGTGCTGCTCGGCGATCGCCTGCGCATCGAGGTAGGTGACCAGGTCGAGGGCTGCCGTTCCGGCGGCGCCGGCGATCAAGCCGCTGGTGAGCATGCGCATGCCGTCGCGCTACCCACCCTGTCGGGCTCTACACCCACCACTGGTGCCCGAATGCCCCCGGCCCTCGACCGGGTGACGCTGGTTTGCCGGCGTGTGGACGCGATGTGGGAGCACCCCGGTCGGCCACCAGGATGATCATGCTGGCCGCGGTTGAGGCCGGTAGCGGGCGGATACCGTCGGGCTCTGTATGGTCGCGGATCATCCTCGACGGCGGGGTGGAGCTGCCGGTCGGGTACTGCGGCGGCGAGGGCGGGAGTGGTCTACGTTTCCGCCGCGACGAACGGTGAGGCACTCGGTCATGCTGCTCCGAGTGCAACCAGGCGATCTCAGTACGCGGTTCGTAACTCCCTCCATAGGCAATGGTCGCGAAGCTCCGTCGACAGGGCGCTCGCTTCAGTGCCAGGATGGCCGCGATGGACTCTTATATTGAGCGTCCGCCGTTGCCGGCGTTGGCGGGCGTGGTGCGGACGGTCTGGATCCAGCGCACCGGTGCGGCGGCGTATGTGCAACGACACCTACCCACGGGCGGGGTCGAGATCCACTTTCCGATCGGCGGCCGTCCCCAGCTGGTCGGTCCGCTGACCGGTCCGGAGATCGAGGTCATCCCGCCGCATACCACCATCGTGGGCGTGCGGTTTCAGCCGGGGACCGCGCCGCCCATGCCGGCGGTGCTCGACGACCTGGTAGACCAGCGCTTGAGCCTGGCAGAGCTGTGGGGACGTTCGGCAGACCGCCTCGTGGAGGCGATGGCCCGGGCCGACACGCCCGAGCGGGCGCTCACGGGTCTGCAGACCCACCTTTTGCCCGAGTTCCGAGGCGCGGCGCACGTGGATCCGCTGGTGTCCGAAGCCGTGCAGGCGCTGATGCCGTGGCACTCAGTCAACATCGAGGCCCTGGCCACCCGCCTGGCGCTCTCCGCCAGCCAGTTGCGCCGCCGCTGCCTGCAAGCGGTGGGGGTGAGTCCCAAGGTCCTGCAGCGGACGTTGCGGTTTCAGGGGTTTCTCGCGCTGGCTCAGGCCGGCGCGACCGCCTCGGGCCGGCTTGGCGCCGACGGCGTGGCGGGGTTGGCGGTCGACGTGGGGTATGCCGACCAGGCACATCTCAGCCGTGAGTGCCTACGCCTGACCGGTCTCACCCCGAGCCAGCTCCTCGGGGGCGCCGTCGATCGCTGCGCCTGTGGCCATGAGCACTCCGCCTCCTACGCACCCTTCCTCGCCACCCGCAGCAGGCCGCCACTGCGGGTCTGAGCCTGCGCGTTTTGTTCAAGACTCGTCGTCACACCGCGCATAGCGTCGAACACGTGCCTGCCCTTGCACTCGACGGCGAGATGTTCACGCCTGACTCGCCGGGTTACGATGCGATCCGCCGCCCGGTCAACCCCGCCTTCCGGGACGTCCGTCCCCGACTCGTGGTGCTGTGCCGTTCGGTTTCGGACGTCGTCAGTGCCCTGACCTACGCCACCGCCACCGGAGAGCGCCTCGCCCCTCGTGGCGGGGGGCACTGCTTCGCGGGCCGATCGTCGACGGACGGGATCCTGCTCGACCTGTCTGGCCTGGACGGCGTGTCCGTGGCCGACGACGGGGTCGCCAGGATCGGAGCCGGCGCCCGCCTGCATCAGGTATACGCGGCGCTGCACGCCCGCGGCTCGACCCTGCCCGCCGGGTGCGGTCCCACCGTCGGCATCGCCGGCCTCACTCTCGGCGGTGGGATCGGCCTGCTCGGTCGCAAGCACGGCCTGACCTGCGATCGCCTCGTCGGCGCACAGGTCGTGCTCGCCGACGGAACCGTCGTGGACTGCGACCAAGACCGGCAACCGGACTTGTTCTGGGCCCTGCGCGGCGCGGGCGGCGGCCAGTTCGGTGTGGTCACGTCACTGCGGTTCGACACCGTCCCGGAGCCGCTGACCACCCGCGTCGAGGCGCACTGGTCGGGCGTCGCGCTCGAGGGCCTTGTCGCCGCCTGGCAGGCCTGGGCGCCGGACGCGCCCGACGAACTCACAGCCAACCTCACCCTCGAGTCCGAGCCCGGCGCACCGGTCCGGGCCACCCTGTTCGGCGGCGCCACCCTCGAGGAAGGACCGACCCGGGAGCTGCTGCGGGAGCTCACCGATCGGGCGTTCGAGCTGCGTGCCGGCCTGCCCTACCACCGCCTGAAACAGACCTTCGCCGACCTGGATCCGCCGGATCTGCCCGAACGAGCCCAGCGGACGCGGTCGGAGTTCTTTTCCCGCGGGTTGTCCGACCGCACGCTCGCGTCGCTGGTGAGCCAGTTCGGCGCCGCAAGGACCGGGGGCCGGCGGCAGTTGACGTTCACCGCGATGGGCGGGGCCTACAACAGGGTCGCCGAGGACGCCACAGCGTTCGCCCACCGCGGCGAGCGTTTTCTGCTCGAACACATCGGCGACCCGGCCGATCCGTGGGTCGATCGTTCCTGGGCGACCGCCCACGCCGACGGGTCGGGGCGGGTCTACCCCAACTTCCCCGACCCCGCCCTCGACGACTGGGCCGCGGCGTACCACGCGGGCAACTACCCCCGGCTGGTGGCGGTCAAGAACGCCTACGACCCGCACCGGTTCTTCGACTTCCCGCAAGCCATCTGAGAAACAGCGAAGGAGAGACATGAGCAAGGTGTTCAGCGCCCACGCGGTCTCCGTCAACGGCTATATCAGCGGTCGCACTCCCGACGGTGCAGAGGAGTTCGGACGCGGTCTGGGGGACGCGCCTATGCTCTTCGACTGGTACTTCGACGGGGACACGCCGAGCAGGTTGTTCGATGGGTTCAATCTCGACGAGCCCAGCGCCCGGTTCTTCGACGCCATCGCGGCCCGAGTGGGAGCCGCGGTGGCCGGGCGCACCACGTACGAGCACTCCAGCCACTGGGGAGGCGGTAGCCCGCACCCGACGGCGCCACTGTTCGTGGTCAGCGACCGGCCGGTACCCGAGATCAGCGAGCGGCAGACTCTCGTCACCACCGGCGTCGGGGACGCCATCGCCGCGGCCCGCGAGGTCGCCGGCGACAAGGACGTCGCCCTGATGGGTGGCGGTCTGGTCACCGAGGCGCTCAGGATGGGACTCGTCGACGAGCTCATCCTGCACCAGGTGCCCATCCTGCTCAGCGGCGGTCACAGCTTCTTCCAGGAGCTCCCAGAGCACGTGCAGCTGCGTCTGCTGGAAGTCATCCCGGCGTCCGGCGTGACGCACCTGCACTACGAGGTGGTCCGATGATCCTCGTCACCGGCGGGCTCGGCATGATCGGCGCCCATACTGCCCGCGCGCTCGTCAACCTCGGACACGAGGTCGTCGTCACCTCTCACCGCCGGACCGACGTCCCGTCGTTCCTCGCCGGCAAGGTCAGCGTGGAACGCCTGGACGTCACCGACCGGGAAGCGTTCCTGGCCCTCGGCGATCGCTACGAGATCAGCGACATCGTCCACCTCGCCGGCAGCATCCCTGGCACCGATCCGGTCGAATTCTTCCGCACGGACACCAGCGGCCTGCTCAACGCGTTGGACGCCGCTCGCACCTGGGGCGTGCGCAGGTTCGCCGTCGCCAGCAGCCTCGGCGTGTACCTCGGCCGGACCGAGATCCCCTGGCACGAGGACCTCGCGCTGCCCACCGCGGACCTGCCGCACCTGATCATCGCCTTCAAGAAGGCCGTCGAGCCCCTCACCACGCACAGCCTCCAGGGCACCGACGTGCAGCCGGTCGTACTGCGGATCGGGAGCATCTGGGGACCTCTGATGGACCCGGAGTCACCGTTCAACCGCATCCCGCCGTACATCAGCGCGGTACTCCGCGGTGAGCAGCCGCGGCCCCTGCACGCCGACGACGGCGGCGACTGCTGCTACGCACCCGACGCCGGACGCGCGATCGCCCTGCTGACAACCGCAGAAACCCTGCAGCACAACACTTACAACGTCGCCAGCGGCCGGACGTTCACCAACCGCGATCTCGCGGACGCCCTGCAGGCGATCACCCCCGGCTTGCAGCTCACCCTCCTACCCGGACGGCAGAACGGCCCCGGCGCCGACCCCTACCTCGACATCACCCGGCTCACCCAAGACACCGGCTTCACACCGGCATTCGACAGCACCACGGCGGTCGCCGACTACGTCGCGTGGCGCGCCGACAACCCCCGCTGAAAAGGAGCACTCCCATGCTTGACCCCGGCGTGCGCCGCATCCTCGACGGCGCCTCGATCGCCCACCTCGCCACCATCCTCCCGGACGGCTCGCCGCACACCACCCCCGTCTACGTCGGCACCCACGGCGATCGGGTCGTCTTCTTCACCGGCCCAGGAACGCGCAAGGCCCGCAACCTGCGCCGCGACCCTCGAATGGCGCTGTCCATCGCACCCGCCGAAAACCCGTTCACGCCGGTTGTCGTCCGTGGACGAGTCCTCGAATGGATCGAGGGCGAGCCAGCGTGGGAAATCATCGACCGGCTGGTCACCAAGTACACCGACCAGCCCTACCCCCGAGGACAGGACCGCGTCGTGGCCCTGATCGAACCCGAGTGACAGACCGTCGGCGTCGGCTGAGTCGTCGGACTGCCAGGGCGCCACGTTCATAGTCGGCGTCACGGTCAACGGCAAGGTCGCGCGGGCGTCCTGACCTTGCCACGGAGCAGGTTGTGAATGGTCTCTGTGGTGCCGTCGGCGGCCCACCGGGTGAAGTACAGCCAGCTACCGCGTGACCGCTCTTGATCGGTCAGCACGCACGGACGGCGGCTACTTAGAGGGCGTCTGATTCACGTATTTTGCGAGTGATGCCGCCTTTGGATGTCTCGCCAGGTTGGGGTGGTCCCGTGGGTGACGCGTTTGGTGAGGCTCTCGATCATCCCGATGCGGATCATGCTGGCGGAGTTGTCGGGTAAGGCTTCGTAGTCGCGGGCCAGGCGCCGGTGCAGCATGATCCAGCCGAGGCTGCGTTCGACGACCCACCGCCGCTTGACCACCGAGAATCCCTTGACCTGCGGGTCTTTGGTGACAACCAATCTTGGCTGGATTGATGTCGGCCGGAGTTGTCGGGCCGCGCCGCTGGGCCTGGCACCGGCCGAGGTGGTGCACGCGGTCTTCTACAACTTCGCCGACGGCGAGGTGGCGCGCCACATCCCGTGGGTCTGGGGGAAGACCACCCCGCAGGAGGCGATCGCCGTGCGCGAGCGGGGCAGCGTCGCCGCCCTGCGGCAGAGGATCGGGCAGCTCGCCGACTCCCCCGGTCTGGTGCGGGCCGCCGGCCTGGCCACCCGGGCAGCGGTCAGCGCGCCGACCGAGGGCCGTGCGCTGTACGCCGGGCTGCGCGCGCTCGACGTGCCCGCGGAGCCGGTGGCCAGGCTCTGGCACGCGGCGACGCTGCTGCGGGAGCACCGCGGGGACGGCCACAACGCCGCCCTCCTCGCCCACGGCATCGGCGGCACCGAGGCCCACGTCCTGCTCGCCCTCTCCCTCGGCATGAGGGCGGAGGAGTTCGGCCGGACCCACCACCTGCCCAAGGCACAGCTGGCCGGTGTCGTCGACGGGTTGCGCCGCCACGGCCTCGTGGACGCCGCCGGCGGGTTCACCGACGCCGGCCGGGAGACCAAGAAGCGGATCGAGGCCCTCACCGACGAGCTGGCGGCGCCGGCGTATGACGTGCTCACCGCCGACGAGCTCGACGAGCTGACCGCGGGGCTCGAGCCGATCGCCGCCGCGGCACAGGAAGTCGACGACTGAGCGGGCGCGTCAGGCGACGGCCACGAGATCAGACGGTTGCTGCGCGCGGTCACTCGCGTGCGCTGTCCCGTAGCGAGCACACTGCGGCTAGATGCGTGCGAAGGAAATCGGGTTGAGAGGCGTTGCTCGGCGCTGGCTAGATTAGGTCGCATGCGCACCATCGCGAGCGACCGCCTCCTGCTGCGCCCCTGGCGCGATGAGGACGCCGACTTCCTTCTGGATCTCGAGTCGCGCTGGGAGGTCGTGCGATTCTTGGGCGCGCAGCCCACGATCATGAACAACCGCGAGGATGCCCTCGCCTCGATCGCACGCCGATGCGCCATCGATGATCCGATCCACGGGATCTGGGCCATCACCACAGCGGCGGACGGCCGGCTGGTGGGAAACCTCCTACTCAAGCCGATTCCCCTGTCGGCCGGCGAACCCTCCGGCGAGCCGACCGATGTCGAGATCGGCTGGCACCTGCATCCGGACGCCTGGGGGCACGGCTACGCCACCGAAGCAGCGGCGGCGGTCCTGGACGACGCGTTCAGCCGGGGTCTGGCGAGAGTCATCGCGGTCACGGATCCGGACAACCATGCCTCCCAGGCCGTCTGCCGGCGGCTCGGCATGACGCACTTCGGCCGGACGACGAGGTACTACGACACGCCGAACGAACTCTTTGAGAAGCTGGCCAGCTGATCGGCAAAGACCACCACGACCGCCTCCGCCGCTCGCCACCGCCACATCCGCACATCGACAGTTCAGGATGCCCGAGCGTCGCGAAGCACCGACCACCCGCAGCGAGGGGCGACGCGCGGCTGACGCGCACGGACGGTGGCATCAGCGTGAAGGCAACCGAAAACCCAGCTCGAGCAGCGGGCAGCCACGACGGGAGGTCAAGCTCTGGTCTGACGATAGATTTCCCTGTGGCCTTGCCTGTCTTCTATGCGCGCCCGGAGTCCGTGGGCAGCACACTCAGCGTTCCGCCTGCCCTGGCCAGCTGGGACACGGCTGGGTCACCTGGCCAGGTTCGCTCCGCCGCGTTTGCCGCAGACGTCCTGGCGGCCATCGCCCCGAAGTTGCGCGTCACTCCGGATCCGCTCGCGCTGCGCGTGGATATCGGGCTGCCGGACATCGTGCCCCTGCTCGCGCTCAACGACCTCGACAACTACCTGTTTCCGCTCGTCCCGAAGCTGACCAAGGGCACCGGGCGGCAGTTCGCCTCGGTCTGGGCGACCAAGCGGCATGCGGCGAGGTCCGCGGTCGCGGTGTGCCAGACGCAAACTGTCCAGGATCCCGGCGGGGTGTACTCGCTGCAGGTACGCACCACTGCGTCGGCTAGTACCACCGCCTACAAGCGGCAAATCCGCGACCAGATCACCGCCGCTCAACCACTTCCCGATGGCGGTATCGCCCTCCAGCTTGCGTTCGTGGTCGGGCCCCGCCGCGCCTGGCCGAACCTCTGGAAGGCCACGATCGACTCGCTGGGCCCAATCTTGGGGCGTGACGCCGGTGCCCGGGAGTGGGACGCACGCGACGGCCGCATCACAGACCTCGGACTGCACTGCGTCATCGACCCCGCCGTGGGCAACCAGGTCACCATCGCGATCCGAGCCTGCCCACTCGGCAAGCAAGCGGCCCGCTGACGAGACGCCGATGCCGCCGCACGACCTGGGCTCGGCACAGCGATCAACGGTCAGGCAGGCGATGCCGTAACGCCACAGGCGCGGGCCTAGCGCACGGTGTGCGGCATGAGCGTACGTCCTGCATGCGTCAGCCGATGCTGGACAACCGGGCAGGTCGGGCTTCGGCCGGGCTACCGTCGAGCATTCCATCCGGGTTCCGATCGGACACGATCCG
>NZ_JBEYER010000169.1:0-8451 GCF_040634005.1 Micromonospora sp. NPDC007271 | reverse complement strand
CCAACCTCGACAAGCTCTACTACGACGACGGCTGGAACCCCACCCCGATGGAGAAGTTCGCCGCCCTCCAGCGCGAACTGGTCGCGGCAGAGCGGTGGATCATCGAAGGCAACTACGCCTCCACCCTGCCCATCCGCCTGGCCCGCGCCGACACCGTCGTCTTCCTCGACCTGCCGGCCCGCACCTGCCTGTGGGGAATCGCGCAACGCCGCTGGCGCTACCGGGGCGGCCAACACGCCGACGGCGTCTACGACCGCATCACCTGGTCCTTCATCAAGTACGTGCTCGGCTACCGGCGCAGCATGCGCCCCAAGGTCAACGCACTCGTCGCCGAGCATGGCCGACACGTCCGGTACCTGCGCCTGACCAGCAGGCGGCAAGCCAATCGATTCCTGCGTCAACTCGACGCCGACACCGGCACCTGACCTGCGGAGGCGACCCTGTCCACCCCCACCGCTCCCTTCACCGACCCCGCGCTCATCCGAGGCACCCTCTACGCCACCGCAGACCGGATCGGGCAGCGCACCAGCGCCCTGCACCGTGCGAAGATCACCGGTGCGGACGCCGCTGCCACCATCGCCGCGCTGGCGGCAGCCGCCCATCCAACCCCCACCCGGGTCGCGGACATCGGATGCGGACGGGGCACCACCACCGTCGAACTGGCCCGCCAATACCCCGCAGCGGCCATCGTCGCCGTCGACCAGTCCCCGGCCCTGCTGGCCGTCGTCCGCGACCGGCTACGCACCCACGCCCGCGAGATCAACCTCGTCACCGCCGACTTTCACCACCTGCGCGGCGTCCTCGCCGACGTCGACGTGGCCGTGGCGGCGTTCTGCCTTTACCACTCGCGGCGGCCCGAACAGGCCCTCGCCGAGATCGGCGCATGCTTGGCGCCGGGCGGGCACATCATCGCAGCCACCAAGTCAGCCGACAGCTACACGACCATCGACCAGGTCATCGCCGCCAGCGGCCTGGACCGGGGTGCCATCAGCCGACCGAGCCTGTATGAGGCGTTCCACACCGGCAACGCCGAAGCGGCGTTCGCTGCGGCCGGGTTCGTCCTTCACCGGCGGCTGGACCAGCAGCACACCTTCCGGTTCACCGACCTCGCTCACCTCGCCGAATATGCCGTCACCAGCCCCAAGTACCGGCTTGCACCTAAGTTGGCCGCCGACCCGGCGGCGCTGGCCGCCGTGCTGCGCGCCCGGCTCCCCGACGAGCCGGTCACCGCCGCCTCCACCGTGACGTACCTGGTGGCCGCGCGGCCATGAGCCCCGCAGGGTTCGTCAAACGCTACGCCGATCCAGCCCGAGGCGTCGCCGCCCAAGCGCACCTGCGATGGCTCCAGCAGCTCGGCAGCGACGTACGGCTACCGCATCTGCACCCCGGGACCGCCACCCACCTGATACTCGAACACCTTGACGGCACGCCACCACAACCGCGCGACCTGCCCCGCCTCGCCGCCGTCCTGGGGCGGCTGCACGGCACCGCCTACGCCCGCGAGCTACACGCCGCCCACCTCGACCGGCCCTTCCACAGCCAGGCAGGGCCGATCCTGCCGGCTTTCCATACCGGCCGACACACCGTGCTCGCCCAGGTCGGCGTAGACCCCACCGGCCTTCCCGCCGCCTTCTACAAGGACGCCAACCTGCGCAACTTCATCATCACCGACACCGGGCCGGCGGTGGTCGACTTCGATGACCTGACCCTCGCCCCGTTCGGCTACGACCTCGCCAAACTCATCGTCTCGGCCGCCATGACCTACGGCACGCTGGACAGCCACCAAGCCGAGGTTGTCGTTGCCGCCTACACCCACCACGTCGAGATCACCGGCGGACCAACCAACTCCTGCACCTTCGCCCAACTCACCCGCTACGCAGAGATGCACCACCTCCTCACCGCCCGCTACCTGCACCGCAACGGCTACCGGCACCCCTGGCCCGCCGTGCGTCCTTGGCCGGCGTCCGCTGGACCACTCAGCCTGAAGGAGCCCCCGCCATGACCGTCACCACAGAACTCGTCCTCACCCGCCACGGCGAGGCCAACAACAACGCCACCGGGACCGTCGGCGGGGAACGCGGCTGCACCGGCCTCAGCCCCCGTGGCCGCATCCAGATCCAACGCCTCGCCCACCGCCTCGCCGCTGAACACCGGCAGCGCCCCTTCAACGCCTTCTACGGCACCCCACGCCGCCGAGTCCGCGAATCCATCGAGATCATCACCGAGGCGCTCCCCGTAGCCGTCACGATCGTCGAGGACCTACGCGGCCCCGACCACGGCGACGCAGACGGCCGCCCCTGGCACGACATCAAGACCGCCTTCGGCGGGCCGCCCCAGCACAACCCCGACCAGCCATACGCCACCGGCTCCGAGACCTGGAACCAATACCTCCACCGGGCGACCAGCACACTACGACAGATCCTCGACCGGCACGCCGGACAACGCATCCTGATCACCGCCCACGGCGAAACCATCGAAGCCGCCCACGTACTGCTCCTCCAGCTACCACCCGCAGCACGCCTGGGACTCGGATTCGTCACCGACCACGCCTGCATCACCCGCTGGCAGCAGCACGTCAACCGCTTCGGCAGGCACGTCTGGATGCTCACCGCCCACAACGACACCCGACACCTCACCGAATACGACCAATGAGCGACCCAGCCGCAACCCTGCTCGCCATCTGCCGACGCCTCGTCGACCCCCACGCCCGGCCCGTCGCCCTGCACGCCGGCCACAACGGCACCGCCGTGCTACGGGCCGCTACGCACGTCGGGGACGTCATCGTCAAGTGCCACCGCGGCCACGACCGCCACCGCCAGGAAATCCACGCCTATCAACACTGGGCGCCAGCCCTCGGTACCAGAGCACCCAAACTGATCGCCGTCAGCGAAGAGCCACCAAGCGTCGTCGTCACCGCACTACCAGGGTGCCCACTCGCAGAAACGGATCTTGACCCGCAGCGCGCGATCCACGCACACCGACAAGCTGGAACACTCCTGCGCCTGCTCCACAACGCCAGCCCGCCACGCACGGAACCAGACATCACCGCCTGGCTGGCCGAACGCGGCGACTACTGGCTCGCACTCGCGAAAGATCTTCTGAGCGAACAACGACGCACTGAAATCCGAGCTCACCTCCGCGACCTCGCCGCGCTCGGACCACTCCCTGCCGTCCCATGCCATCTCGACTTCACACCGCGCAACCTGCTGTGCACAACCAACTCCGAAAAAGAGTCGGCAGGCTGTCACCCCCACGACGTCTCCTCACCGTCACCCGGCGTGGCGGTCGCGGTGATCGACTTCGAGCACGCCCGGTTCGACCTCGCCGCCCGCGACCTTGTCCGCCTCGCTGCCCGAACATGGCCGAACCGACCCGACCTGGAAGAAGCGTTCATCAGCACCTACGGCAACCTGACCGACCTCGACCGCAAGGTCATCGAGCACTGCTCCCACCTTGACGCGCTGACCGCCACGGTCCGCGAGGCGCAGTCCACACGTTGCCGCCCCGGTGCCTTGTAACGGGATGGGGCGCCATCACCACCCACCGACGGGAACACCCCGGCCACCCCGCCACCGCCCGCATGGCGCCAAAAACTGAAAGGATCTGGCCCGACTGCGCCGCTAAAGGCCATCACCATCAAGACGCCTGATCATCCGGGTAACGGCCGTACCAGGGAGCAGACCGCCGACCGCGCGAAGAGGTTCGTCGATCACCACCGCAGTCAGGCTGCCGGCGTGCCCTTCGAACCAACCCTCCACCGCGCACGCGAACGCCTCACCGACGCGATCAACCGAGGCGCCTTCGTCGTCTCCGGACACGGAGGCATCCTCATCTGGCCGCCGATAGGCGCCGCCACTCCATGATGCGGTGTGCGGACTCCAGGCCGATGAGCTGCCGAAGCGCAGCGAGGAACAGCCCCGATGAGAGATCGCCACCTGCGCCGATGTTTCGCCGCTCGGTTGGGATGACCAGCCAGTTCGTGATTGATGACGTCTCGGATCGGCTGGTCACTACCGCCGCGCCTGCGTCGAGGCCAGCCCGTAGATCTGGGGGCCGGTAAGCACGAGCTGCCCTCTGGCTGGGTTGACCGACGCCGTGTTCACCGCAATCACCGTCGGCCTGCACGCTGACCCCGCTCGCAGGTGTGTTCGTGACGCTGCGCCACACCCCGTTACATTCCCGGCCGGCGTGACCGGCGATCCGGAACGGCTGCTCCTGACAGCATGCCCAAGCCGGTGCCCCGCTGCGTCGCCGCGAAAGGCCTGTGGCCACCCGGGGCGTCGACAGCTCCGATGGCTTTCCACAAATCAGCTACTCTGCGCACCAACCCCTGAGCTCATTGTGCATGAACTGACCAAAAAGACTCTTTGGCATTGGTCAATGTGTATGCGCGGCCATATGTTTCGCTTGAGGAGCTAACTCAGCGGGGGGAGGAGATCGCCGTGCGTAAGGGCGTTGAGTGGGACTGAACTCCTGGTCATGAGCTGCTACCGTGGATGATCCTTTTGCGGGAGGCTGGGGTTGATAATCACGGGGGATTAATTGATATCGATCCGGCGTTACGGGTGGGCGCTGGTTCTGCTGACCTCGTCAGGTGTCGTGACGGCGCTGGCGTGCCTTGCGTGGGCATTGCGCAACGGGGGGTCGCCTGCGCCTCACCTGCAGGTGTACTTGTGGATGGGTGCCGCGCTCATGGCGATGGGTGCGGCATTCTCGGTTCCGTTGCGGCCCCGTTTGTCGACCCGGGTCACGTTGACGCCGACCGCGTGCTTGGTATGTGCGTCGGCGTTGCCGCTGCCGTGGGTGATTGTGTGCGCGGCGTCCGGGATCGGTGTGGCTCGGCTGTTGACCCGGTACCCGCGTTCGTCCGGCTTGTACAAGGCGGTACACAACACCAGCATGGATGTCGTCGCCGCGGCATTGGCCGGCGCGGTGATCCACGCCTTTGGCATCCGTCCGACGTTTGACCAGCCTGCGTGGGAGGCGGCGTCGTTCTCCCGTCAGCTGCTCGGGTTCCTCGTCGCGGCGGTCGCGGTGCTGGTGTTCGAAGAGCTCGTGACGACGACGGCCGTGACGTTGACGACTGGGCGTCCAGTCCTGGTCGTGCTGCGCAGCCTGTGGCGTACCCGGGTGGCCGTCGCTGTCGCGGAGGTCAGCACAGCCGGCCTGATCACGGTCGTCGCCGGACTGGACAAGCGGGCGTTGATCGCGCTGCCGGTGGTGATGCTTGTCCTGTACCTCGCGCTCATGTATCGGCTGCGGTTCCGCGAGGAGCGACGAGCCTGGGAGCATCTCGTTGCGTTGAATGACGCCTTGTCCGCGCGGGATCTCGATGTGGTGCTGCACGCCGCGGCGGCTGGGGCGGTCGAGCTGGTCAACGCCCGGTCGGCGGACATCGAGATCGCGGGCGGTCAACGGTTGGTACGCGCCAGCCAGCAGGCGGGCACCGCCCGTCTGGTCTACGACGGCCCAGCCGATGGCGCCCCCGAGGTCGCCGGGACGGGGGCGGCGGTACGGTACGAGATCGCAGGCGACGCCAGCGGGGTACACGGCGTGGTGCGCCTGTATCTGAACGGGCCGCGTGATGTGCTCTCGGTGCGGGAACGCGCGACATTGCGGGCCTTCGCGGCGACCCTGTCGACGAGCTTGGACATCGCCCACGCGTACGGTGTGCTGGCGCAGGAGGCACGCCGCCACGAGACAGCGGCGACCCATGACGAGGACACCGGCCTGCCGAACCGCGCCGGATTGCTGAACCGCCTCGACGAGGCGGCCGTCGGGCCGTGTCATGCCGTGGTCATCCGGTTGGAGAACTATCACTTCCTGGCCGACGCGATCGGCAGGGACCAGGCCCTGGCGCTGCTGAACACTCTGGCGGGCCGGCTGTGCCACGCCGCTAGGGACGCCACGTCCGCGGTGGCCCGTGTGGGAGACACGACGTTAGCCCTGGTCATGTGGGACATCGCGGAGGAGTCCGCGTATCAGCGGGCGTGCTGGGCGGTGGCGGCGCTGCGTCGCGAGGTCCTGATCGGTGATCGGCGGTTGATGGTGCGGGCGAGCGCTGGGATGGCATCCGGCGCGCCTGGGCCGGCCTTGCTCGATGTGGCGGAGCGGGTGTTGTGGCGGGCTATCCGGCGGGGCCAGGACCGGCTGGTGTCGTATCAGACGGGTCCGATGCGCGAGTCGTCGCTTGCGCGCGAACTGTCGCGGGCTCGGATGTCGATCTCGTTCGAGCCGATCGTGGATTTGGTCACCGGCAGGATCGTCATGGTGCAGTCCGTGCCGCGCTGGCTGTATTCGCGCGACGACGTGCTCACCGCTGATGAGTACGTCTACCAGCTCATCGATGACCCGAGCGCCCTGGAAATCCTGGCCCGGAAGGTGGTGACGCGGTCGCTGGCCGCCGCAGCGACCTGGCATGGCGCGCTGCCACGCGCGGCGCTGGTCGTGCCGATGCCGGCTGGCGCGCTGACGCCCGCATTCGCCGAGTCCGTGCGTGACCTGTTGCGGGAACACGCCGTGGCGGGCACGTCGCTGGTGCTGGCGATCGGCCAGCCGGCAGCCCTGCGCACACGGCAGGCGACCGAGCAAATCCGGCATTACGGGGTGCGGCTGCTGCTGGACAACTACGGCAGCGACCAGGTAGGGATCGAGTCGCTCAACGCCGCCGCCTGGAGTTTCCTGCGCCTGCACCCGGCGTATGCGTTGGACGCGGGTTGGCGGCCAGCGCGGTCGGTCATTCGCGCGGCGGCGGATCTCGCCATCGATCTGGACCTCGCGGTCATCGCCGCAGGAGTCACTGCCGAGGACGAGCGGCGGGAGTTGGCCTCGCTGGGCTGCGGCCTGGGCAGCGGCCCGCTGTTCGGCGGCGAGATGTTCCCCAGCCAGATCAGGAGCCACGCCCAGCTGTGGCGTCCGACCGAGCTGCCCGCCGGCGGGCGGGTTCTGCGGTTATACCGCGCTGGGCGACTGGTCGCGCCGCGCCGCCGCGTCGGTGGCTAGCGGAATCAGCGGCGTGTCGCGCACGGTCGACAGTGGCACCGCGTCTTCGGCGGTGACCACCGGCACCCACCGGACGGTCTCGGCGGCGACCAGCGGGGACTCGTGCAGCGCCCGGGCCACGCGGGCGAGGCGGCGAGCTTCGGCGCGCACGTCGTGTAGGTCCTGGCGCTCGGGTAGCAGGAGGGGGTCGACGGCGTCGGGGGGCAGCGAGGCGTGGCGGCGGCGCAGCGCGACGGCGATGGTGGCGGCCTCCGCGACGGCCGCGACGGTGGCGGCGTCGAGGCGATGGCGTCGCGCGCGTCGGGCCGCGCTGGCGTGTACTTTTGTGCTGAGCCAGGGGCGCAGCACGCGAAGGGCGTCGTGGACCTCGATGACCATGCGGTATCGCTGACGGTCGCCGCGGATTTCGATCGGGACCGGGGCGGCGGTGCTGGTGCTGACGATCGCGGCGTCAGGCATGGCCTCGCGCAGCGTCATCCACAACTGCAGGAGACGCCAGTCGGTGCGCCGCTCTGCCCACCATGCCGGAGGGCGCACGAGCAGCCGCAAACGTGGAAACAGCGCCCCGCTCGGGGACGCTGCGGAGGATGCCGCGCGCGTCAGCTGCTGGTACAGCAGGTCGGCGGCTAGTTCGGCTTCGGCCTCGATCGCGGGGTCGGGATCGTCGTGCACAGCGTCGCCGTCGTGTTGAAGGACGATGTGCGCGACTTCGTGCAGCACGGTCTGTGCCCGCGCGAGCGTGGGCAGCGTGGCGTCGACGAGGATGTGGTCGGCGTCGTCCCGCTCGACGAGCAGCCCCGGCGGCAGGTCCGCGTCCAGCCGCACGTCGTGCACGTGCAGGCGGCGCCCGCGCGCGCGTCCGATCGCCTCGCACCAGGCGTCCACGGTGTAGGGGGCGGGCGGCGGTGGCAGTTTGGCCGCGCGCAGGCGCCGCGCGAGACGCGCCCGGGCCAAGAGCATCCAGACCTCCTGACACTACGATCAGTGCCGGACCAAAGATCAGAGTGTAGCCATGGGCGAGCTATCCGCGGGTACCCCCGATCGTCGAGGGACCTCCGTCGGCAGTGTTCTCGATTAGGCTGCGGCTCCGCAGGTGGCAGCATCGGCGACGGGGGCAGTGATGACCGACCAGCAGACCAGCGCGCAGAGTCCACACGGTGGCCGCGCCACCGTTGCCCGGATATATGACTACCTCCTCGGCGGCAGGCAGAACTTCGAGGCCGACCGTGAGGCTGCACGGCAGATCCTGCAGGCCGTCCCCGAAGCGGCCGACACCGCCCGGTCCAACCGGCTGTTCCTGCAGCGCGCGGTGCGCACGTTGGCCGAGGCCGGAATCCGGCAGTTCCTCGACCTGGGTTCCGGCATCCCGACCCAGGGCAATGTGCACGAGATCGCCCAGGCCATCGACCCGGCCATCCGGGTGCTGTACGTCGACATCGACCCGGTCGC
>NZ_JBEYER010000168.1:0-9013 GCF_040634005.1 Micromonospora sp. NPDC007271 | reverse complement strand
CCGGCGCAGGGATCAAGCCTGACCGCCCGGAGCCGGGCACGGCGGGCCACACCCAGAACCGCAACCACCCACGCACCGCCACGCACACCCCAAACCGCAACCACCGAGGCACCCCAGGGCACAGCCGGAACCGCAACCAAAGACCACCGCAGGCCACAACCCGAACCGGAACGACCGCAATCAAAGGACAGGAGTTACCCTGACAGCATGCCGGCCATCACCAGCGCGTACCTCGCCCGCCCCGGGCGTCCCGCCGTGGTGGCCCGCACCCTCGCCGAGCTGACCGGCCCCACCCGGGGCCTCGTCGAGCTGCCCGTACGCCTGATGTGGAGCAGCGAACGCGCCTTCGACCTCGGCGACCCGGACGACCTGCTGTGGATGTACGAGAACGTGCTGCGGGAGACCACCCGGATCGACGACCTGCGCGACCTGATCGACGGGCGTACCCTCCGCCGGGTGTGGCGGCGGCTGAACCTGCCGCGCGGCGTACGCCTGGCGTGGGAGAGCCGGCACCGGGACCTGCGTACCGCGTGAGCCACCTGCACGACTTCTATCGGGACGTCGCCCGGGTGGCCCTCGCTGCCGCCGGCCCGCACCGGTTCGTGCTCGGCGGCGGGGTGGCCTGGGCCGCACACGGCCTGGTCACCCGCCCCACCGAGGACGTCGACCTCTTCGCCGACGTGGAGGGGGCGGCCGCCGCGGCGGCGGACGGGGTGCGGGCCGCGCTGGAGCGGGCCGGCTACCAGGTGGTCGACGCGGACCCGGACAGCGAGCTGGCGGAGCTGTTCGACGGCTTCGACCGGGACATGCGGGACTTCGTGGTGAGCCGGGACGGGCGGCAGATCCGGCTCAGCCTGGCCCGGCTCGACCGCTACCGCAGCCCGGTGGTGATGGATCTGGGGCCGGTGATGGACGTCCGCGACCTGATCGCCAACAAGACCGCCGCGCTGGTCAACCGCCGGGAGGTACGCGACTACATCGACGTCGCCGCCGCGCTGGACCGGTACGAGGTGGCGGAGCTGCTGGAGCTGGCCCGCCAGGTGGACCCGGCGCTCGACGTCGCGGACGTCCGGGCGGCGGGCCGCTACCTGGATCAGGTGCCGGACCGTCGCTTCACCCGTTACGGGCTGGACGCGGGCCAGGTCGCCGAGGTCCGCCGCAGGATGGCCACCTGGCCCCGTTGACGGGCACCGGGCGGCCACCCGGGACGCCCGTCAGCGGGTGAGCTTGCCGCCGGTGACGCCGAGGATCTCCCCGGTCACGTAGCTGGACTCCTGCGAGGCGAAGAAGACGTACGCGGGGGCGAGCTCGGCGGGCTGGCCGGGGCGGCCCAGCGGCACATCGGTGCCGAACTGTTTCACCTTCTCCGGGGGCATGGTGGCCGGGATCAGCGGCGTCCAGATCGGGCCGGGCGCGACGGCGTTGACCCGGATTCCCTGGTCGGCCAGGTCCAGCGCGAGCGCCTTGGTGAAGTTGGCGATCGCCGCCTTGGTGGTGGCGTAGTCGAGCAGTTGCGGCGACGGGTTGAAGGCCTGGATCGAGGAGGTGTTGATGATCACGGACCCCTCGCGCAGGTGCGGCACGGCCAGCTTGCAGAGCCAGAACATGGCGTACACGTTGGTCTTGAACACCCGGTCGAACTGTTCGCTGGTGATCCCGGCGAGGCCCTTGTCCTGGGCCATCTGGTAGGCCGCGTTGTTCACCAGGATGTCGATGCCGCCGAGGTCGGCCAGCGCCCGGTCGATCAACTGCTGGCAGTGGCTCTCGTCGGTGAGGTCGGTACGCACCGCGACGCCCTTGCGGCCGGCCTGCTCGATCAGCCGGACGGTGTCCCGGGCGTCGGCCTCCTCCTGCTCGCCGAGGTAGGAGATGAGCACGTCGGCCCCCTCCCTCGCGTATGCGATGGCGACTGCGCGGCCGATGCCGGAGTCGCCTCCGGTGATGACGGCCCGCTTGCCGGCGAGCCGGTCGCTACCGCGGTAGGACTCCTCGCCGTGGTCCGGCTTTGGTCCCATCCGCTGCTCGGAACCCGGGGCGGGCTGCTGCTGCGCGGGCTGCCCCTGCTGCTGGCCGTACTGGCGGGTGGGGTCCTGCTGGGTGTACTGGTCCTCGCTCACCGGCTTCTCCTCGTGCCGCTTTGTGCCGTCGCGTTTCCCAGTCGGCCCTACCCCCGTGGTCACGTCGGAAACGACGTACGGATGGACCGGGTGTTACAGCCAGACGACGTGGTGTGCCGGTGCGGTGAAACACGCCGGGGTGATGTGGCGCCCGCGACAGCCGGTGGTTATGGTGCGCAACGGCGCCGACGAGGCGCGTCACCCCCATGGAAAGGCACCTCATGACCTCCTCCTCCGGCGCCTCGCGCCGTCAGGTGCTGGCTGTCGCGGCCGCCGCCGCGACCGCTCCCCTGCTCGCCGGCGCCCCCGCCCGTGCGGCTGAGTCGAAGGGCAACGCCTCGACGACCTGGGACCTGACCGTCCTCGGCACCTCCGACACCCACGGCAACGTCTACAACTGGGACTACTACCAGGACGCCGAGTACGACGACAGCAAGCACAACGACGTCGGCGTCGCGAAGCTGGCCACCCTGGTCAACCAGATCCGCGCCGAGCGCAAGGGCAAGGCGACCCTGGTGCTCGACGCCGGCGACACCATCCAGGGCACCCCGCTGGCCACCTACTACGCCAAGCAGGAGCCGATCACCGCCACCGGTGAGACGCACCCGATGGCCAACGCGATGAACGTGCTCAGGTACGACGCCGTCACCCTGGGCAACCACGAGTTCAACTACGGCCTGCCGCTGCTGGCCCAGTGGATCGACCAGCTGGGCTTCCCTGCCCTCGCCGCCAACGCGATCAACGAGAAGACCGGTAAGCCGGCCTTCCTGCCGTACGTGATCAAGTCGGTCGACGTCGGCGGGCACGGCGCGCCGAAGCTGAACGTCGGCATCCTCGGCCTGACCAACCCTGGCGTGGCCATCTGGGACAAGGACAACGTCGCGGGCAAGCTGGTCTTCGCCGACATGATCGCCACCGCCGCGAAGTGGGTGCCGATCATGCGGGAGCGCGGCGCCGACGTGGTCATCATCTCCGCCCACGGCGGCGACAGCGGCACCTCCAGCTACGGCTCGGAGCTGCCGAACGAGAACCCGGTCGCGCTGATCGCCCAGCAGGTGCCGGGCATCGACGCGATCCTCTTCGGCCACGCGCACAACGAGGTGCCGGAGAAGTTCGTCACGAACACCGCGACCGGCGAGCAGGTGCTCACCTCGGAGCCGTCGAAGTGGGGCCAGCGGCTGACCCGGATGGACTTCACCCTGGCCCGCGAGAAGGGCCGCTGGAAGGTGGTCGCCAAGCGCGCCACCCTGCTGAACACCAACACCGTGGTCGAGGACCCGGCGGTGCTCGCGGCCGTGCGCGGCCAGCACACCAAGACGGTCAACTACGTCAACCAGGTCGTCGCGCGGTCCAGCGTGGAGCTCTCGGCCGCCGAGTCGCGGTACAAGGACACCCCGATTCTGGACTTCATCAACCACGTCCAGACCGAGGTGGTCACCGCGGCCCTGGCCGGCACGGCGTACGCGGGCCTGCCGGTGCTGTCCATCGCGGCGCCGTTCAGCCGTTCCGCGGTGTTCCCCGCCGGGGACGTGCGGATCCGGGACGTCGCGGGCCTCTACGTGTACGACAACACCCTCGAGGCGGTCGTGCTGACCGGCGCCGAGGTGAAGGCGTACCTGGAGTACTCGGCGAAGTACTTCGTGACGCTGCCGGTGGGTGCCGCCGTCGACCCCGCGACCATCAGCGACCCGGGCGTGCCGGACTACAACTACGACACGCTCTCGGGTGTCGACTACGACATCGACATCTCCAAGCCGGTCGGTCAGCGGATCACCCGTCTGGTGCTGCCGGGCACCGACACCCCGGTCGCCGCGGACGCCCAGTTCGTGGTCGCGGTGAACAACTACCGGCGCAGCGGTGGCGGCAACTTCCCCGGCATCGTGAAGACCCAGGTCTACAACGCGCAGCAGGAGATCCGCCAGCTGCTCATCGACTGGGCACAGGCCAAGGGCGTCATCGACCCGGCCGACTTCTCCGTGCCGAACTGGAAGCTGGTCCGCGCGGGCGTGCCGGTCTTCTGATCCGTACCGGTCCGATGGGTCGTGGGTGAGCCACCCGCGGCCCATCGGCCGTTTCCGGGCTCAGCCCGCCACGTTCCGCAGGTGCCACTCGTCGGGGCCGCCGGCCGGCTCCGGGCGGTCCCGGCGGGCGTCCGTCTCCGTCAACTCCACGCGCTCGTCCGGACGCACCGTCGGCGGCATCTCGCCGAAGCGTACGTGCCGGAGGAACGCGTACTCCTCGTCCGTGAACGACTCGGTCCGCTCGCTCATGACCGCATTGTGCGCCCCGAGGTCCACCCACCGCATCAAGCGGGACGGCATGGGTAAGCCGCCGCGATCGGCCGTCGACGATGAGGTGGAGGGCGACGATGCGCGCGGTACGGATGACCGCTCCCGGTGTGCTGGAGCCGGTGGAGGTGGCCGTCCCGACGGCCGGACCGGGTGAGGTGCTGCTGCGCGTCGGCGCGGTCGGCGCCTGCCACTCCGACCTGCACATCCTCGACGCGCCGAGGGGGACGTTCCCCGTCCCGATGACCCTCGGCCACGAGATCGCCGGCACGGTGGACCAGGTCGGCCCGGGGGTCGCCGGCTGGTCCACCGGGGACCGGACGGCGGTCTACGGGATCATCGGCTGCGGCCACTGCCGCGCCTGCCTGCGCGGGCTGGAGAACCAGTGAACGGTGCCGGTGGGTGGCATCGGGCTGAGCCGCGACGGCGGCCTGGCCGACTACGTGGTGGTGCCCGCGTCCCGGCTGCTGCACGTCGGGGACCTGGACCTGACCCAGGCGGCACCGCTGACCGACGCGGGACTCACCCCGTACCACGCGATCGAGGTGGCCCGCCCGAAGCTGCGCCCGGGTACCACCTGCGTGGTGATCGGCATCGGCGGTCTGGGCCACATGGCGGTGCAGATCCTAGTGGCCACCACGGCGGTCCGGATCATCGCGGTGGACACCAACGTGGCGGCGCTGGACCTGGCCAGCCGGCTGGGCGCGCACGAGGTGGTGCAGGCCGGCCCGGACAGCGTGGACAGGATCCGGGCGTTGGTGGGCCCGCCGCCGGACGGGGCGGACGTGGTGCTCGACTTCGTGGGGGCCGACCCGACCCTGACGACCGCCCGCCAGGTGGTCGCCACCGGCGGTCAGCTGATGCTGGTCGGCCTCGCCGGGGGGACGCTTCCGGTCCGGCCGGTCGCCGACGAGCCGCCGACCGTGCCGTTCGAGACGAGCGTCATGATGCCGTTCTGGGGCACCCGGGCCGAGCTGCAGGAGGTGATCGCCCTGGGCCGGCTGGGGCAACTGCACGCCGATGTGCAGACCTTCCCCCTCGAACGGGCGCCGGAGGCGTACGAGGCCCTGCGCCGGGGCGAGATCCACGGCCGGGCGGTCATCCTGCCCTGACCGTCGGCGGCCGGCGGGCCGGGAGCCGGTCCAGCAGGGCCAGGCCGGCCCGTACCGGGCGTCGGGCCAGGACCCGGTCGAAGCTCACCCGGCCCTGGCAGAACCGGACGAACATCCGCCAGCCGGGTGGGGTGGCCAGCAGCGCGTGGAACACGTCGGGCCGCCGTTCGAAGATCTCCAGAAGCCGGTGCCCGGCCCGCATCTCGGGCACCAGCTGCCGGTGCACGTCACGCTCGTAGGCGTCCGGGTCGCCGCCGGCCACCGCCTCGCCGGCCAGCCGCCCCGACCGCAGGGCGAAGCTGATCCCCTCCCGGCTCCACGGTTCCAGCAGACCGGCCGCGTCGCCGGCGACCAGGACGCGGCCGCGCCGCAGCGGCGAGTCCTCGGTGCGGCAGCGGGTCAGGTGGCCGGAGTCGTGCTCCGGGGTCAGCCCGGACAGGCCCAGCCGCGCCAGGAAGTCGCGCAGGTAGGCGCGGGTCCGCTCACCCTCACCCCGGGCGGAGATGACGCCGACGGTCAGCCGGTCGCCCTTGGGGAAGACCCAGGCGTACGACCCGGGGACCGGCCCCCAGTCGATCAGCACCCGGCCCCGCCAGCGCTCCTGCTCGGCGGGTGGCACGGGCAGTTCCACCTCCAGCCCCAGGTCGACCTGGCGGTGGACGACCCCGACGTGCCGGGCGGTGACACCGGAGGAGCCGTCGGCGCCGATGACCGCGCGGGCGCGTACGGTGTCGCCGTCGGCCAGCCGCAGGCGTACCTCGTCGGGGTCCTGCTCGACGGCGCGGACCGCGACGCCCTCGCGGACCTCGGCCCCGGCGGCTGTCGCGGCGGCCCGGAGCCGATGGTCGAACTCCTCGCGGCGGATCATGCTCACCAGCGGGCTGGTGTGCCGGCGGGTGAAGGCGCGTCGCCCGTCCTGCGTGAACGTGACCCGGTCGGCCCGGTCGTGGACCGGCACCTCGATCCGGCCGGCGACCTCGGCCAACGACGTGCCGATCAGCCCGCCGCCGCAGGTCTTGTAGCGGGGGTGGGTGGCGCGTTCGAGCACCACGGTGCGGAGACCGGCCCGAGCCGCGACGTGGGCGGCGGAGAGCCCGGCGGGGCCGGCACCGACGACGACGAGATCCGAAATGATCACTGGTGCAGCCTAGGGCACGACCTCTGGCAAGGCTTCGTCACGCGCCCGGAGCGCCCCTCATTCGGGTGGGCATCATCGGCGGCCCGCCGGGTAACCGCCGGGCGCAGACCGCCCGCCCCGTCGGGCGGGTCACGCCGAGGAGGGAACGATGCAGCAGGTACAGCTGTCCGACATCGAGCAACGGGTGTACGAGGCGGTGACCGAGCTGGAGGTGCGGGGGCACGTGCCCTATCCCGATCTGATCGCCGAGGAGGCCGGGATGACCGAGGAGGAGCTGCGCGAGCCGTTGCACCTGCTGACCGAGCGGGGCCTGCTGCACCGGGAGGACTCCCCGATGGCGGGTCTGGACTTCGGCCCACGGTGGTGTGCGCGCCAGATGGCCTGACTGCGCCGTTTGCCCTGACAGGGGCCGGGTAGCGAGCGGGGATGCGGGAGCGACGGCCTTCGGGGGGTGCGATGAGCACGGACCGGTCGGTGCCGGCCGCCACCGCCGGGTACGACGACCGGCGCCGCTGGCGGGCCCTCGGCGTCGGCCTGGTCGCCGCGTTCATGACGCTGCTGGACGTCAGCATCGTCAACGTGGCCGTGCCGTCGATCGACCGGGCCCTGCACGCGACGCCGAGCGATCTGCAGTGGGTGCTCTCCGGGTACGCGCTCACCTTCGGCCTGATCCTGGTGCCGGCCGGGCGCT
The DNA here is from genome assembly GCF_040634005.1 of Micromonospora sp. NPDC007271. Taxonomy (NCBI): domain Bacteria; kingdom Bacillati; phylum Actinomycetota; class Actinomycetes; order Micromonosporales; family Micromonosporaceae; genus Micromonospora; species Micromonospora sp. NPDC007271. Next base: position 1,667 of record NZ_JBEYER010000168.1, on the reverse strand, counting down.
TCGGTGACGCGCGCGGCCGGCGTACCGGGTTCGTGGCCGGGCTGGTCCTGTTCACCGTCACCAGTGCGGTGGCCGGGCTGGCCGCCTCGCCGCTGTGGCTGATCATCGCCAGACTCGTGCAGGGCGCCGCCGCCGGAGTGATCAATCCGCAGGTGAGCGGCATGATCCAGCAGCTGTTCCGGGGGGCCGAGCGGGGCCGGGCGTTCGGGCTGCTCGGCGCCACCATCGGCATCTCCACCGCGGTCGGCCCGCTGCTTGGCGGGCTGCTCATCCAGCTCGGCGGCGAGCAGCACGGCTGGCGGTTCGTGTTCTTCGTGAACGTGCCGGTCGGCATCATCGCGGTGCTGCTGGGCTGGCGGCTGATGCCGGCGCGCCCCACCGGGGCGGCCGACCGGCACCGGCTCGACCCGATCGGTGTGCTGCTGCTCGGCGTCGGGGTGACCCTGGTGCTGCTCCCGCTGGTGCAGCGGCAGCAGTGGCAGGGCGCGGCGAAATGGCTGCTCATACCGGCCGGGCTGGTCTTCCTGGTCGCGTTCGGCCTGTGGGAGCGGCGGTACGCCCGCCGCCGGCAACCCCTGTTCGACCTGCGGTTGTTCGGGCTGCGCTCGTACACCCTGGGGACGCTGATCGGTCTGCTCTACTTCGCCGGGTTCACCGCGATCTTCTTCATCTTCACCCTGTACCTGCAGATCGGGCTCGGCTACACGGCCCTCGCCGCCGGTCTGGCCATCACCCCGTTCGCGCTCGGCTCGGCGGCGGCGTCGGCGGTGGGCGGCCGGGTGGTCACCCGGTACGGCCGGCCGCTGGTCGCCGCCGGCCTGCTGGTGGTGGTGATCGGCCTCAGCGCGGTCGTCTGGGTGCTGCGCGGCTCACCGCACCTCTCGGTGCCGCTGCTGACCGCGGCGCCGTTCCTGGTGGCCGGGCTCGGCAGTGGCCTGGTCATCGCGCCGAACCAGACGCTGGCCCTGTCGGAGGTCCCGGTGCCCCAGGCCGGCAGCGGGGCCGGCATGCTGCAGACCGGCCAGCGGATCGGGTCGGCCGCCGGGATCGCCGGGGTCGGCGCCTTGTTCTTCTCGACGCTGGGCGACACTCGGGGCGACTGGGCCACCGCCTTCCGGCATTCCCTGCTGCTGGCCGCGGCGATCATCGCGCTGGCGCTCATCGCCGCGCTGGTCGACATCGTGCTGGGTCACCGGCGGTCCGGTTCCGCTGGGCCGGCCCGATCCGGCGCGGCCGCCTGACCGTCCGCGGCCGGCAGCAGGACGGTGGTGAGCAGCCGTCGGGTCCGGTCGGGGCGGGGGCCCAGCGCCGCGAACTCGGCGAACAACTCGCGCAGCCGGGCGACGAAGCCGACCAACTCCTCGTCGGTGGCGTAGATGCCGACCTGCAGGTGATCGCCGAGAGCGCGGGCGGGCCCGTCGAGACCTGCCTGCTGCCCCACGTCATCCACGTGCTGCGGCAGCAGCCCGGCCCGGCGTCGCTACGGGCGTACCGGCGGGAGGTCCGGGAGCCGGTCGACCGGTCGGTGACGGAGGTTGTCGTCCGCTGGATCACCACCCGCGTCGCCGAACTTTCCTGAGGTCGTGCACAGACGCCGCTGGCCGGCACCCCGTGTTCAGGGGCGCCGGCCAGCGTGTTCGTGTTCTGCTGGTGGTCAGCTGTTCCAG
>NZ_JBEYER010000167.1:0-9025 GCF_040634005.1 Micromonospora sp. NPDC007271 | reverse complement strand
CCGGCCGTCGATGACGAACCCGCCGCCCTCGAAGTGCAGTTTCAGCTCGGCCCCGAACTGGGCGGTGTTGCTGGTGACGGCGAGGTACGCCGACAGGTTCACGCCCTTGCCGGACTTCTGCAGGGCGATGGTGAACCGCTTGACCGGCGGGAAGCCGGGCGGCGCGGTGAAGCGGGGGTGGAAGCCGCCGATCGAGACGGCGAACGCGCTGCCCGCGCCCCACCGGGCGCGCAGCGCCATCTCTCCGGAGACCGGGCGGCCGAACAGCTTGGAGTCGATCAGTGCGGCGTCGACGCTGATCTCCCGGCGGGCGAAGTCCACGATGCCCGCCGAGTCGAGCCGGAACCTCCCGGCCTCCTTGAAGTCGATGACCAGCTTGCCGAGCAGCAGGATGCGGACCGGGTCGGGGAATTCGACCAGCACGGCCAGGTCGGCGGTGACCTGCCCGGAGAGGAAGTTCAGCCGTACCATCGCGCCGAGCACGGTGCCGGTGGTGTCGACCGGGAAGATGCGGCTGAGGGTGGCGATGACGGCCGGCGCGTTGCCGACCGGGTCCGGGGGGAAGAGCAGCGCGTCCAGGGTGCCGGCGCGGGCTGCGTTGCGCACCTCCTCCGGGTTGGTCCGCCGGTTCCAGCCGACGACGAGACCGAGCCCGGTGATGGAGATGCCCCAGAACAGCATCAGCCCCGGGAACCACTCGTAGGTGCCCGCGAGCAGCAGCGAGAAGGTGTGCGTGCCGTCAGCCTCGGTGAGCCGGCTGCCGTCCGGGTTGCGGGTGTTGAGGATGGCGGTGGCCTGGAGCCGGAACCCCGTCATCGGCGCCATCGCGGAGGTCATGCCCAGCTGCAGCGCTCCGGCGTACATGCCGCGGGCCTCGTCGACGAAGAGGTAGCCACCGCCGGTGACGAGGCCGTTGTCCATCCGCAGCCCGACCCCGTCCGGGCCCTTGAAGCGGGGGCGCAGGTCCGCCGCGCCGAGGTTGCCCGCGGTGGCCTGGTCCCCCGGGCCGGCCGGCAGCGCCGGCGGGAAGGTCAGGTCGGCGCGGACGCCGATGTTCTCCACCACCACGTGCAGCGGCCCCAGGGCGGCCCGGACCGTGGTGGTGAGCGCCAGGCCCAACGCCCGGGTGGCGGTGGACGCCTCCAGCGCGATCCGCAACCCCTCGATGCCCAGGCCGTGCCAGGACAGGTGCACCGGGTACTCGGCGGCGAGCGCGGCGGCGCCGGACAGGTGCAGGCCACCCCGCAGCGACCAGGCCAGCCCGAGGTCGAGCCCGACCCGCAGCCCGTCGGCGGGGAGCAGCTTGGCGAGCAGGCCGTCCCCGTCACCGGGGCGGACCACCAGCTCCGCCCGGCCGGCCCGGATGCTCAGTTCGACGTCGTCGCGGCCGGCGCCGAGGCTGGCCTTCCCGCCGAGGACGAGCTGCCCGACCGCGAGGTGGGTGCCGCCGGGGGCGCCGAGGATCCAGCCGGGCTGCCCGGCCGGGGCGATCCGGGCGATCTCGGCGGCCCACTTCACCACCGCGCTGCCGCCGCTGACCGTCACCCCCGCGCTGTTGACGGCCAGGGCCGGGCCGGCGCCGCTGAGGTCGGTGGCGACGTTCCACGCCCCGATCGAGCCCTCCAGGTGCGCCTCGCCGGTCGGGGCGAGGATCACCGTGAACCGGCCGTCCCAACTGGCCAGCCCGAGGGTGACCCCGACGCCGAAGGTCGGGCTCCACGGCGCGAGCCCGGCGCCGGGCGGTGGCGTGCCGTCGGGCGTACGCAGGCCGCTGAAGCGCAGCCGCAGCAGGCTGTCGGCCAGCCGCCGGCCCACCTCGCCCTGGTCCGGCCCGAGGTCGGGGCGGACGCCCTGGTCGGCGTCGAGCCCGAACGCGCGTAGCGCCCGGGCCAGTCGCGGCAGCAGCCGGGCGGACAGCTCGGCCACCCCCTCCGGCGTGGTCCAGCCGCCCGGTGCGTAGCGCGCGCGGAAGTAGCCGCCGGGGTCGCGGACCAGGTCGACCACCCGGTCCAGGTGCAGCTCGTCGCGGCGCTTGGGCAGCCGGATCGGGGCGTCGCCCGGCGGCATCGGCGGGCTGGGCGGGTTGGCCGTGGCCGGGTCGACCAGGCCGAGCAGGTCGAGCAGCGGCAGCGACCAGGGCGCCCGGCGAGTCAGGTAGGTCAGCACCAGCAGGTCGACCAGGTCGTCGGCGAGCTCGGCGGGCAGCCCGGGCACGTCGGGCAGCCCGTTCTTCACGCTTGGCAGCTCACCGATCTTGCCGAACGCCTTGCCGGCAGCCTCGGCCAGCTTGCCGAGCCCGTCGAGAGTGTCGAGCTTCACGTCGTTGCGGACCACTGACACCGCGGCGAGGGCGTCGCCGACCGTGGTGGCCCACTCCTCGAAGCGGGCGGCGTCGAAGCCGCTGACCGCCTCCAGGTCCCAGCCGAGCGCGCGCATCAGCCGGGCCCGCCGCCACGGGTCGTACGCGGCCAGCACCGGTTCGGCGAGCAGCCGGACCTCGTCCCAGAGCAGGGCGAGCGCGTTCTTCGGCTCGGTCATCGCAGCTCTCGTCCTTTCGTGCCGCCGGTCGTGCCGTCACCCGCGGCAGGTCGCGTCATGCCGTCACCCGCGGCAGGTCGCTCAGGTCCAGCCGCAGCGAGTCGCGGGCGGCCGAGAGGGCCCGTTCGGCCGCGGGCAGCGCCGCGACGGGCAGCGTGTAGCGGTGCCCGGCCGGCCAGGTCGGCCACTGGACGAGCGCGGCCAGCGCGGCGGCCACCGGCGCGTCGGTGGCGACGACCTGCCGGACGGCGGTGATCAGCGCGTCCTCGTGCCTGTCGGCCCAGCCGGTGGGCGGGCCGCTGAAGTCCGGGCCGAGCCTCCTGGCCCGGGCCAGCACCGTGTGCAGCTCGCTGGCGGCCCGCGGCCGGGTCCGGAACGCGGGCTTCTCCGCGCCGCTGGCCGGCGGGCCCACCGCGACCAGTTGGTGGGCCCGGTACTGCTGCCAGCAGGCCAGCGCCGCCACGGACCGCTCCGAGGTGAACACATCGCCGATACGGGCCCGGCGGGGTTTGCCGTCGGCGCCGGTCACGTCCGGCACGGTCGGGGCCACCGCCGGGTCCGGCGTGTCCCAGTCGGTGGCGAGCAGGTCGTGCAGCCGCTGCCGGGCGACGGTCCACAGGCCCCGGCGTACCCCGTCGTGGGTCCGCAGGGCCAGCGCGTACCGGTGCAGCCAGTGCCAGGAGCGCAGGCCGAGCAGTTCGAGCGTGGTGCCCACCGCCTCGCGGGCCGCCCCGGTCGAGTCGGTCTCGGCGGGCCGGGCCCGCAGCACCCGCAGCTCGGGGTGGAGCAGCCCGCCGCCGTCCTTGCCCCAGCCGGGTACGGCGTTGATGCCGCCCTGCCCGCCGAGGGCGTCGTACGCGTCGCGGTCGGTGGCCCGCAGGAACGCCAGGTATGCCCACAGCTCGCCCGGCTCGGCGTTGATGTCCAGCGCCGGCGGCAGCGTGGTGGGCGCGCTCTGCGGCCCGTGCGCCCGCCAGCCGAACGGTCCTAACCGGAGCACCGCCGGGTCGTCCGCGCCGACCCGGTCCAGCCAGCCGCCGGCCGCGTCGGGCACCTGGTTCTCGGCGACCGCCCGCAGCACCTTGAAGGTGGAGAGCTGGCGGGCGGCCCGGGCACCGGGGTCGCCGCCGCCGGCGATCGCGTTGGCCAGGTCGTTCAGCGACGGGCCGGTCCCGTGGTCCTGCGGCCGGGGCAGCACGGCCTCCGGCAGCAACTCCGACTCGCCGTCGAGCACCGGCCCGCTCCACTGCCCGTCGGTGGCGTGCGCGCGGTACGCGCCGAGCCGGATCAGCTCCGGGTGCCCGGGCGGCGCACCGCCCGCGCCGGCCGGCCGGCCGGTGACCACCCGGGAGTAGAGCCGCCGGTCGGTGTCCCGCTCCTGGTCGAAGAGCCAGACGTTCGGCTTGTCGAGGCGCTGCGGGGTGTCCCCGGAGACCTGCCAGGACTCGACCACCACCGGGCAGCGCCACCGCTTGTCCAGCCAGTGCCGGATCGCCTCCTGGGTGGCCAGGTCGGCGACGCCGCTGATCGGTCCGAGGTAGCGGTCGGCCTCGGGCACGTCGACCGGTTGCAGCCGCTCGGAGTAGCGGGGCGTGGTCGCGCCGGCCGGCTCGACGGCCGCCCGTTCCCGCCGGGCGTACGCCTGGAACTCCCGGACCGCCCAGTAGGTGACGATGCCGTACTCGCCGTCGGTGTGCTCGGCGGTGAGGAAGCCCAGCGTGGCCAGGTCGTGCTGCAGGCGGCTCACCCAGCGGTCGGTGACCAGCTTCGCCGGCCGCTCCACCCCGTCGTAGCGGGCCTGGGCGGAGGCGGTGGCGTCGTGGTCGCCGGAGCGCAGCAGGAACCCGCCGTACGGCGGCGGCTTGGTCAGCGAGCAGCCGAGCGACAGGTCCACGGTGTAGGAGGTCAGGGCGGCGGCCCGGCTCTGTCCGGGCAGGTGCCACCAGAGCCGCTGGGTGGCCGACTTGCACTCCCCGGCCGGCCAGCTGAAGGTGATCTCGCCGAGGTTGTTGCGCCCGACGATCTCCTTGCCGTTGCCCCAGGATCCCTTGTAGTGGTCGAGGTTGCGGGCGGCGGCCAGGTACTGGGCGAGGGCTTGGTCGCGGGGCAGCCCGGCGGGGTCCACCACCGCCTCCGGGGTGCCGTCGCGGCGTACCGTCGGATCGGCCTCGTCGTGCCGGAGGAACTGCACGTACACGTTCCACTCGGGTTGCCGGGCGAGCACCTTCAGCGCGTGGATGTCGCTGACCGCGGGCTGGCCGGAGACCCACCAGCCGGTGGTGTGGTCGGCGCCGACGGTCACCTGGACGCCGGCCTGCATCCGCTGCCCCTCCTTGTCGGGCAGTTCGTTGGCCCAGCCCACCAGGTCGATCCGGCCGGTGACGTCGACCAGCGGCGCGTACCCGTAGTCGTGCAGGATCCGGGTCAGCCCGTCCTCGTTGCGGAACGCGCTGGACACGAAGCCGGCGAGCACCCCTTCGGTGCGGTTGATCCCCTCGTACGGTTTGGCCGGGTCAGGGCCGCAGGCGTAGGGGAGGGTCGCCGAGTAGCGGATCCGCTCGGCGGAGCCGAAGTGGATGTCCCCGCCGAGCAGCACCAGCCGCCGCCGGCGTACCCCCTTCTCGTCCGGCGGCGCGGCGGCGAACAGCCGGGCCAGGATCTTGTGCACGGCGGCGTCGCTGGCCACCCAGGCGTCCTCCGCGTCGGCGGTCCACCGGCCGACGGTCGCCTTGGCCAGCGGCTGGGCCAGCTGTTCCAGGACGGGTACGCCGAACAACGCGACCGGCTGGGCGACCACGGTCACCGCGTCGTCGCCGAGCACTCCGCCGCCGGTGAGCATGTCGTCGAGCGGGTGGTCGTCGAGCAGCAGACCGCCCGGGTTGCCGGCGCCGCCCGGATACTGCCGCCAGGTGCGGGTGTCCAGGGCGATCAGCTGATAGCGGGGCCAGGTGACCGTGTAGTGGTAGGTCAGCGCGCCGGCCGGCCGGACCAGCCGGCCTTCCTTGGTGACCCCGGTGGGCAGCCCGAGCCGGGTACGCAGCGTGAGGTCGTCCTCGTCGGTCGCCGTGGTGCACCAGCCGGCCAGCGCGGTCAGCGCGGTCCGGCCCGGCTCCCCGGCGTCGCCGGTCGCGGCGAACCGGTCCGGGGTGTTGCCCCACGCCTGGAAGACCACGAAAGCGGCCATCGCGTTCCGGACGATCCGCCGCCCCAGCGCCGACTTGACCACCGCGTCGTCGACCCAGGACCGGGTCATGTTCCAGTCGTCGGTGACCTCGTGGTCGTCGGCGACCATGTACGTGGCCACGTTGGCGAGCTGCCGGCGTACCGCGGCCAGGCCGGTGCGGAAGGTGGCCAGGTCCAGCGCCTGCCGCTGCCAGCGCTTGTACCGCTCGATGATCTCCTTCTGCTGGGCGCTCGGCACGTACGCTCGGCCGGCGCGCATCAGGTCGTACACCGTCTCGCCGGGCCGGCGGCCCTGCGGGTCCTTCAGGATCCGGGTGTCGGCGGGAAGCACGTGCTCGAACGTCGGCCAGCTCGCCGGCCACAGCACGTCCGACCAGGCCAGCAGGTACATGGACAGGTACTCGCGCAGCGACATCAGATGGCTGTCGGCGGCGCCGGAGGTGAACTTCGCGTCCCGCTCGATGGTGGTGGCCCGCTTGCCCGGCAGGTACGTCACGTCGCTCGGCGGCGAGCTGCCGACCGGCATCGCCTCCGGCGCCAGCCCGAGCCGCGCCGCCACCCCCTGGTACGCGGGCACCGCCGGGTCGCTGCCGGTGGCCGACAGGGCGTCGTGACCGTGGATGATCGCCAGCAACGGGTCGGCCACGTCGTCGGCGTAGATCTGGTCGCCGCCGAGGACGAGCTGGTGCGGGCGCAGCACCGGATCGCCCCCGGCCGCGGCGATGATCGGATCGAGGACGGGGAAGGCGTCCTGGCCCTCGCCGTGCGGCTTGCGGCACGAGCCGTGGAAGATGCGCAGCTGGTTCGGGTCGGTCGGCGGGGTGACGAAGGTGGGCACGGCGGGCATCGCGGCCGGCGCCTGCGGGTGGCCCTGGTAGGTCAGCGCGACGCGGGCGGTGGCCGGGTCGGCGGCGACCACGTCGGCGTCGAACAGGCTGCCCGCGTTCATCCCGCCGGAGAACGACAGGTCGTAGCCGTAGAGGGTGCCCGGTTGGAGGGTCACCCCGGCGACGGTCACCGCGACCACGTGCAGCCGGTCGGCGAGCCGTACGGTGGCCCGGCTCCCGGTGCCCACGGCGGTGCCCAGGGCGTACCCGGGAGCCGCGCCCAGGGCGAAGACGGTCAGCGTCACGCTGCACCCGGCGCGCAGGGCGACGAAGACGGTGACGCTCGTCGGGTCGACCCGGCGCACGATGGGGCCGCAGAGCACGAGGGGCAGGCCGGTCGGAGCGGTCATGCGGGGTTCCCTTCGCGCTCGGTGATGCTTCGGTCATCGATTGAAATCGCCGTGCCCCGGCCGCGCCTACGGCGCAACAGCGCGAACGTCCCGCCGTGCTGGGTGACAACCATCGGCCGACGGTGGGGCGGCCCGTCCGAAGCGCCTGAGCTGAACGTCCACTCAGGTTGTTCTATTGACGGAGACCCGACGGTCAGTTGCCGGCGGCGGCTCACGCGCGCTAGAGCGGCGGCCGCGAAATCGGTTGCCGATCTCGGGTGCCGGCCCGTTAGGGTCGGACGATGATCGAGGTGCGCGACCTGGCGAAGCACTTCCGGGTGCACCGGCGGCCACCCGGGCTGGGCGCTTCGCTGCGCTCCCTGTTCCGGCGCGAGCACCTCACCGTCCGCGCCGTCGAGCAGGTCAGCTTCACGATTCCCACCGGCGAGGTCGTCGGCTTCCTCGGCCCGAACGGCGCCGGCAAGACCACCACCCTGAAGTGCCTGACCGGGTTGCTGCATCCCACCGCCGGCACCGTCCGGGTGCTCGGGCACACCCCGCACCGCCGGGAGGCCGCGTTCCTGCGCCGGATCTCGCTGGTGATGGGCCAGCGCAACTCGCTCTTCTGGGACCTGCCGGCCGCGGACGCCTTCGAGGTCAACCGCGCGATCTACGGGCTTGCCGAGGGCCCGTACCGGTCGGCGCTCGCCGAGCTGGCCACCCTGCTCGACATCGAACCGCTGCTCGACAAGCAGGTGCGCGTGCTCAGCCTGGGCGAGCGGATGCGCTGCGAACTGGCCGCCTCGTTGCTGCACCGGCCGGACGTGCTCTTCCTCGACGAGCCGACGCTCGGCCTGGACGTCAACGGCCAGGCGGCGGTCCGCACGTTCCTGCGCGACTACAACGCCCGGCACGGCGCGACCGTCCTGCTCACCAGCCACTACATGGGGGACGTGACGGCGCTGGCCCGCCGGGTGCTGGTCATCGACGGCGGCACCCTGCGTTTCGACGGCGACCTCGCCGCGCTGGTCGAGGCGCACTCGCCGCACCGGCTGGTCCGGGTCACCCTGCGGGCGGCCGTACCGGCCGAGACCTGGGTGGGGCTCGGCGAACTGTCGTCGGTGGACGGCGCGGTAGTCACCCTGGCGGTGCCCCGGGCCGAGACGGCGGCGGTCGCCGCCCGGCTGCTGACCACCCTGCCGGTCGAGGACGTGGCGATCGAGGACCCGCCGGTGGAGGACATCATCCGGGCGGTCTTCGCCCATGCGTGACGTCCTCAGCGCGTACCCCTCGATGGTGCGCAGCGCGACGCTGGTGGCGGCGGCCTACCGCGGCCGGATCGTGCTGTCGGTGCTCACCGCCTTCTTCCCGCTGCTGATGATGGCGGTGTGGCTCACCGTCGTGGCGGAGGGCGGCCCGCCCGCCGGCTGGACCACCGGGGACTTCCTCTCCTACTACGCGGCGGCGACCCTGCTGTGGAACCTCGCCGGCGACCGCGTGGTGTGGCAGTGGGACGCGGACATGCGCAGTGGAGACCTGTCCGTGCGGCTGCTGCGCCCCGTGCACCCCTTCCACCAGTACGCCAGCGGCGACCTCGGGCACCGCCTGCTGTTCCTGACGGTGCTGGTGCCGGGCCTGACGCTCGCCGCGCTGCTCGTGCCGGGCCTGGACTATCCGGTCACCCCCGCCCGGCTGGTCGCCGTCGCCGCCGCGCTGGTGCTGGCGTACGCGCTCAGCCTGCTCATGGCGTCGACGTTCGCCCTGCTCGGGTTCTGGAGCACCCAGACGTCCAACGTGTGGTTGCTCTGGTGGGGCCTCGGCTCGTTCACCTCGGGCTGGGTCGCGCCTCTGGCGCTGATGCCGGACTGGCTGCACGCGGCGGGGCTGGTGCTGCCGTTCCGTACCGCGATGGGCTTCCCGGTGGAGCTGCTGATGGGCCGCCTCGACGCGGGGCAGGCCGAGTACGGTTTCGCCGTCGGGCTCGGCTGGCTCGCGGTCTTCGGCCTGCTCTACCGGATCGGCTGGCGGCACGGCGTCCGCCGCTACCAGGCGGTGGCCGGTTGAGCGGCTGGACCCGGCACGCCCGCG
>NZ_JBEYER010000166.1:0-9074 GCF_040634005.1 Micromonospora sp. NPDC007271 | reverse complement strand
GCTGGCTGGTCGACCGTTGGCTCGACACCAGTGGCATCGCCACCGGGATCGGGATCGTGCTCGGCATGGCCGGGGGGATCATCCTGGTCGTGCGCAAGCTCGGCACGCCTCAATAGGAAGGGACGCGGTGTTCGGACAGGCGAACGTCCTGGCACAGGGCGCGGCAAACTTTCCTCCCAGTGTGGAGGACTTCTACCTGCCCAGCATCCTGCCCTGGGGTGCGCACAATTCCTACTGGTTCACCAAGATCACGTTCATGGTCTGGCTGGCGGTCGGGATTCTGATCCTGTTCTTCCTGCTCAGCTACCGCAACCCGCAGCTGGTGCCGACCAAGAAGCAGTGGTTCGCCGAGTCGGTGTACGGCTTCGTGCGGAACAACATCGCGGTCGACATGATCGGGCACCAGGGTGTTCGGTTCGCGCCGTACTTCACCACGCTCTTCTGTTTCGTCCTGCTGACGAACTTCTTCGCGATCGTCCCGTTCTTCCAGATCTCGCCGAACTCGCACATCGCCTTCCCGGCATTCCTCGCCCTGATCAGCTATGTGCTCTTCAACTACGTGGGCATCCGGCAGCACGGGTTCGTCAAGTACTTCAAGAACGCGCTGGTCCCGCCGGCGCCGTGGTACATCCTGCCGCTGCTGATCCCGATCGAGGCGTTCTCGACGTTCCTGGTCCGGCCGTTCTCGCTGGCCGTTCGTCTGTTCGCGAACATGTTCGCGGGCCACATGCTCCTGCTGGTCTTCACGCTCGGCGGCTTCGCGATGCTCAACGCCAACGCGCTGCTGGCCCCGATCTCGGTGGTCTCCTGGGTGATGACCATCGCGCTGACCTTCCTCGAGTTCCTGGTGATCGTTCTGCAGGCCTACGTCTTCACCGTGCTGACCGCCAGCTACGTGCAGGGCGCGCTCGCCGAAGCGCACTGATCCACTTCGCACCAACCGTTGTCGTCCCGCGTGACAGTCACGCGTGATAACCAGGAGGAACACACCAATGGACGTTCTCGCCGCGGTAACGGGCAGCACCGCCGCCATCGGCTACGGTCTGGCCGCCATCGGCCCGGGCATCGGCGTCGGCCTGGTCTTCTCGGCCTACATCCAGTCGACCGCTCGGCAGCCGGAGTCGTCCCGGATGACCCTGCCGTACGTCTGGATCGGCTTCGCCGTCATCGAGGCGCTGGCCCTGCTCGGCGTTGCGTTCGGCTTCGTCTGGTCCGGCGTCTGATCCACCCCCTCTGATCGGGAGGTCTTACATGAACTTCCTCGCCGCGGGTGCTGAACACAACCCGATCCTGCCGCTCTGGCAGGAGATCGTGGTCGGCGGCATCGCCTTCATCGTGCTCTGCTTCGTGCTGATGAAGTTCGTCTTCCCGCGCATGGAGCAGACGTTCCAGGCCCGGGTCGACGCGATCGAGGGCGGTATCAAGCGCGCCGAGGCCGCCCAGGCCGAGGCCAACCAGCTGCTCGAGCAGTACCGGGCCCAGCTCGCGGAGGCGCGTACCGACGCCGCCAAGATCCGCGACGACGCCCGGGCCGACGCCGAGGGCATCCGCCAGGACATCCTCGCCAAGGCGAGGGAGGAGTCCGACCGGATCATCGCGGCCGGCAAGGAGCAGCTCGCCGCCGAGCGGGCCACCATCGTGCGCGAGCTGCGCACCGAGGTCGGCACCATCGCGGTGGACCTGGCCAGCAAGATCGTCGGCGAGTCGCTCGCCGACGAGGCGCGTCGCAAGGGCACCGTCGACCGGTTCCTGAGCGGTCTCGAGAGCGCGGGGGCCCGCTGATGCAGGCCGCCAGCCGGGAGTCGTACAAGGTCGGGGCCGAGCGCCTCGACGCGTACGCCCGCGGCGCGGAGCCGTCGGCGGTGGCCTCCACCGCCGACGACATCCTCTCCGTGGCCGCACTGCTGCGGCGGGAGCCGCGGCTGCGCCGGGCGCTGTCCGACCCGGCGCGCCCGGGTGAGGACCGGACCGGCCTGCTCACGGGCATCCTGACCGGCAAGGTCGGCGCGGACGCGCTCGACCTGCTCGTCTCGCTGGTCGCCGGCCGCTGGTCGGCACCGTCGGAACTGCTCAACGGCGCCGAGCGGCTGGGCGTCGAGGCGCTCCTGGCGAGCGCCGAGAAGGCCGGCGAGTTGGGTGAGGTCGAGGACGAGCTGTTCCGTTTCGGCCAGGTCGTGTCGGCTTCCGCCGAGCTGTCCAACGCGCTCTCCGACCCGATGGCCGCGGCCGAGCGGCGGGCCACCCTGGCCCGCGAGCTGCTCGCCGGCAAGGCCCGGCCGGTCACCGTCCGTCTCGTCGAGGCCGCGCTGGCCGGCTTCGGAGGGCGCTCCTTCATCGGGGCGCTCACCCGGCTGGTCGAGCTGGCCGCCGACCGGCGGGACCGTCAGGTCGCGTACGTGACCGTGGCGGCCCCGCTGAGTGACGAGGAGGAGCGACGCCTGGGTGCCCGCCTCTCCGCGATGTACGGTCGAGAGGTTTCCGTCAAGCAGACGGTGAACCCCGAGGTGCTCGGTGGGGTGAGCGTGCGGGTCGGCTCCGACCTGTACGACGGCACCGTCCTGCGCCGCCTCAACGAGACCCGTAACGCGCTCGCGAAGCGCTGACCAGCGCCTCCACAGCCCTGATTCGACGCCATCGGACCGGTCGGTACTAGGTATCCCGGGCCCCTGATACTTGAAGGAAGCAGAGGATGGCCGAGCTGACCATCTCGACGGAGGAGATCCGTGGCGCGCTGGAGCGCTACGTCTCCTCCTACACGGCCGACGTCTCCCGCGAGGAGGTCGGCACCGTCGCCGACGCCGGCGACGGCATCGCCCACGTCGAGGGTCTGCCCTCGACCATGACCAACGAGCTCCTGGAGTTCGAGGACGGCACGCTCGGCGTGGCGCTGAACCTCGACGTCCGGGAGATCGGTGTCGTCGTCCTCGGTGACTTCGGCGGTATCGAGGAGGGGCAGCGCGTCAAGCGCACCGGCCGGGTGCTCTCCGTGCCGGTCGGCGACGCCTTCCTCGGCCGCGTGGTCAACGCGCTCGGCCAGCCGATCGACGGCCTCGGCGACATCCCGAACGAGGGCTACCGCGAGCTGGAGCTCCAGGCTCCGAACGTGATGTCCCGCCAGTCGGTCTTCGAGCCGCTGCAGACCGGTCTCAAGGCCGTCGACGCCATGACCCCGATCGGCCGCGGCCAGCGCCAGCTGATCATCGGTGACCGGAAGACCGGCAAGACCACGGTCGCCCTGGACGCCATCCTCAACCAGCGCGACAACTGGCGCTCCGGCGACCCGAAGAAGCAGGTCCGCTGCATCTACGTCGCCGTCGGCCAGAAGGCCTCCACCATCGCCTCCATCAAGGGGACGCTGGAGGAGGCGGGCGCGATGGAGTACACGACCATCGTCGCCTCCCCGGCCTCCGACCCGGCCGGCTTCAAGTACCTCGCCCCGTACACCGGCTCGTCCATCGGGCAGCACTGGATGTACGGCGGCAAGCACGTCCTGATCGTCTTCGACGACCTGAGCAAGCAGGCCGAGGCGTACCGGGCCGTGTCGCTGCTGCTGCGCCGCCCGCCGGGCCGCGAGGCGTACCCGGGTGACGTCTTCTACCTGCACTCCCGGCTGCTGGAGCGCTGCGCCAAGCTCTCCGACGAGCTGGGCGGCGGCTCGATGACCGGCCTGCCGATCATCGAGACCAAGGCGAACGACATCTCGGCGTTCATCCCGACCAACGTCATCTCCATCACCGACGGCCAGATCTTCCTCGAGACCGACCTGTTCAACCAGGGCGTCCGGCCGGCCATCAACGTCGGTACCTCGGTCTCCCGGGTCGGTGGCGCCGCGCAGGTGAAGCCGATGCGGAAGGTCGCCGGCTCGCTCCGGCTCAACCTGGCCCAGTACCGCGAGCTGGAGGCGTTCGCCGCCTTCGCCTCCGACCTGGACAAGGCCTCCCGCGCCCAGCTCGAGCGCGGCGCCCGGCTGGTCGAGCTGCTCAAGCAGGCGAACTACTCGCCGTACCCGGTGCAGGAGCAGGTCGTCTCGGTCTGGGCCGGCACCGAGGGCAAGCTGGACGACATCCCGGTCGGCGACGTCCGCCGCTTCGAGTCGGAGTTCCTGCAGTACCTCCGGCACAAGCACGAGGGCGTCCTGGCCGCGATCGCCGACAACAAGTGGGACGACGACATCATCGCCTCGCTGGACTCGGCCATCACCGAGTTCAAGCAGCTCTTCCTGGGCAAGGAGGACGAGGTGCGGATCAACGAGGCCCCGGCCAAGGCGCTGGAGGGCGAGGAGACCCGCGAGACGGTGACCCGCTTCCGCGACGGCTCGACCGACCGCCCGGCTGAGAGCTGACGATGGCCGCCCAGGTTCGCGTTCTTCGTCAACGGATCCGCTCGGCGAAGTCGATGAAGAAGATCACCAAGGCGATGGAGCTCGTCGCGACGAGCCGGATCGCCAAGGCCCAGGCCCGGGTGGAGGCGTCGCTGCCGTACGCCCGGGCCATCACCGGGGTGCTCACGGCGCTGGCCTCCAACGCGCGGATCGACCACCCGCTGCTCACCCCGCGTGAGCGGGTGCGGCGGGCGGGCGTCCTGCTGATCACCGCCGACCGCGGTCTGGCCGGCGGCTACAGCTCGAACGCGATCAAGACGGCCGAGTCGCTGGTCGCCCGGCTGCGGGCGGACGGCAAGGAGCCGGTGCTGTACGTCATCGGCCGCA
Organism: Micromonospora sp. NPDC007271; assembly: GCF_040634005.1. NCBI lineage: Bacteria > Bacillati > Actinomycetota > Actinomycetes > Micromonosporales > Micromonosporaceae > Micromonospora > Micromonospora sp. NPDC007271. Next base: position 4,366 of record NZ_JBEYER010000166.1, on the reverse strand, counting down.
AGGGCGTGACGTTCTACCGGTTCCGTAACCGGGACATCGAGGCGAGCTGGACCGGCTTCTCCGAGCAGCCGGCCTTCTCCGACGCCCGCGAGGTGGGCGAGACGCTGATCAAGGCGTTCACCGCCGGCGCGGACGACGTGGACGGCGGCCCCGGCGCGGACGGCGTCCTCGGCATCGACGAGCTGCACATCGTCTACACCGAGTTCAAGTCGCTGATGACGCAGACGCCGGTCACGAGGATCATCGGCCCGATGCAGGTCGAGGACCGGCCGCGGTCCGAGGGTCTGCTCCCGGCGTACGAGTTCGAGCCGGAGGCGGAGGCGCTGCTCGACGCGCTGCTGCCGAAGTACATCAACACGCGGATCTACGCGGCGTTGTTGGAGTCGGCGGCGAGTGAGTCGGCGGCCCGGCGGCGGGCGATGAAGAGCGCCACCGACAACGCCGAAGAGATGATCGACAAGTACACGCGTGAGATGAACTCGGCCCGCCAGGCCGGGATCACCCAGGAGATCAGTGAGATCGTCGGCGGCGCGAACGCGCTGGCCGCGTCGGGAAGTGAAGTGTGATGACTGCCCCAGTAGAGACCAAGACGGCCACCGGTCGCGTGGTCCGGGTCATCGGCCCGGTCGTCGACGCCGAGTTCCCGCGCGACGCCATGCCGGACCTGTTCAACGCCCTGCACGTCGACGTGACGCTGTCCGGCGGCGAGAAGATGCTGACCCTGGAGGTCGCCCAGCACCTGGGCGACAACCTGGTCCGCGCCATCTCGATGCAGCCGACCGACGGCCTGGTGCGCGGCGCCGAGGTGCGGGACACCGGCGCGCCGATCAGCGTGCCGGTGGGCGACGCGGTCAAGGGCCACGTGTTCAACGCGATCGGCGAGTGCCTCAACCTCGCGGAGGGCGAGACGCTCAACGCGGACGACCGCTGGGGGATCCACCGCAAGGCCCCGGCCTTCGCGGACCTGGAGCCGAAGACCGAGATGCTGGAGACCGGCATCAAGGTCATCGACCTGCTCGCCCCGTACGTCAAGGGCGGCAAGATCGGCCTGTTCGGCGGCGCCGGCGTGGGCAAGACGGTGCTCATCCAGGAGATGATCACCCGCGTCGCCCGGAACTTCGGTGGTACCTCGGTCTTCGCCGGCGTGGGTGAGCGCACCCGTGAGGGCAACGACCTCATCGCCGAGATGACCGAGTCCGGCGTCATCGACAAGACCGCGCTGGTCTACGGCCAGATGGACGAGCCGCCGGGCACCCGGCTGCGCGTCGCCCTCTCCGCGCTGACCATGGCGGAGTACTTCCGCGACGTGCAGAAGCAGGAGGTGCTGCTCTTCATCGACAACATCTTCCGCTTCACCCAGGCCGGCTCCGAGGTCTCCACGCTGCTCGGCCGGATGCCGAGCGCCGTGGGTTACCAGCCGACCCTGGCCGACGAGATGGGCGAGCTCCAGGAGCGGATCACCTCCGTCCGGGGCCAGGCCATCACCTCGATGCAGGCGATCTACGTGCCGGCGGACGACTACACCGACCCCGCCCCGGCCACCACGTTCGCCCACCTGGACGCGACCACCAACCTGGAGCGGTCGATCTCCGACAAGGGCATCTACCCGGCCGTGGACCCGCTGGCGTCCTCGTCCCGGATCCTCGCCCCGGAGTTCGTCGGCCAGGAGCACTTCCAGGTGGCCACCGAGGTGAAGCGGATCCTGCAGCGGTACAAGGACCTGCAGGACATCATCGCCATCCTCGGTATCGAGGAGCTCTCCGAGGAAGACAAGATCACCGTGGGCCGGGCCCGCCGGATCGAGCGCTTCCTGTCGCAGAACACCTACGCCGCCGAGCAGTTCACCGGCGTGCCGGGCTCGACGGTCCCGATCAAGGAGACCATCGAGGCGTTCAAGAAGATCAGCGAGGGCGAGTACGACCACTTCCCCGAGCAGGCCTTCTTCATGTGCGGCGGTCTGGAGGACCTGGAGCGCAAGGCGAAGGAGCTGATGGAGGGCTGAGACCCTCGTCACATCAACGGAGGCCGTCCCGACAGTGTCGGGGCGGCCTCTGCCTGTTCAGGCCTGCTTTACCAGATGTCCGGTCTGCGGGCAAGCGGTTCCGTCGACGGCGCGGTACCGTTCGTGGCACGACTTTCACGTCATGGACACCTTTCTCGTGCAACGAAACGGTCCCGTGCGCCCGTCTGCCAGTCGTGGGCGTGACGATTGGAGATGCTCGTGGGTAAGGCCGGCAAGAGCCGCGGCAAGCGGTCCGTCTGGTGGGGCGTGCCACGGTGGGCGCGGGTGTGCACCATCCTCGGCGTGGTCCTCATGATGCTCAGCGGTGGCACGCTGGTGAGCTACCAGGCTCTGGTGGCCCGTTACGAGGGCGCGGTCGGCAAGGGGGACCTCTTCGGAGACCAGGCAGCAGGCGCCACGGAGAAGAAGAGCACGATCAAGGGCCCGCTCAACATCCTGCTGGTCGGCATCGACCCGCGCAACCCGGAGACCCCGCCGCTGGCCGACTCGATCATGATCCTGCACGTGCCGGCCGGCCTGGATCGGGGCTACCTCTACTCGTTGCCGCGGGATCTGCGGGTCGACATCCCGAAGTTCCCCAAGGCGAACTTCGCGGGTAAGAACGACCGGCTGAACGCCGCCATGTCATTCGGCAGCCGGCTGCCGGGGCGGAACCCGGACGCCGCCGCCGGCTTCGAACTCCTCGCCAAGACCGTCCAGCAGGTCACCGGGATCGAGCGCTTCGACGCCGGCGCGATCATCAACTTCACCGGCTTCCGGAAGATCGTCGACGCGATGGGCGGCGTCGACATGTACATCGAGCGGGACGTGCGGTCCGAGCACCGCCAGCCCGACGGCAAGATGCGCCAGCTCAAGCCGGGCGGTGGCGGCTACCTCGGCCCGCAGGCCGAGTACAAGAAGGGCAACGTCCACCTCAAGGGCTGGCAGGCGCTGGACTACGTGCGGCAGCGCTATCCGAAGAACGGCGTGCCGGACGCCGACTACGGCCGGCAGCGGCACCAGCAGCAGTTCGTCAAGGCGATGGTGAGCCAGGCGTTCAGCGCCGACGTGGTGACCAACCCGCTCAAGCTGGACCGGGTGCTCCGCGCGGCCGGCGAGTCGCTGATCTTCAACGGCCGCGGCAACAGCGTCGTCGACTTCGCGCTCGCGCTGAAGGACATCCGGGCCGACTCGATCGAGACGATCAAGCTGCCCGCCGGGGCCATCGGTAGCGGCTCGGCGTACCAGGGGGAGCGGCTGTTGCCCGCGGCCGAGGACTTCTTCGCGGCGATGCGCAACGAGCAGGTCGACGCGTTCATGCTGGAGCACCCCGACTTCAAGCAGAAGAACAGCTAGCCTGAGCGCCAGCGGACCCGGCGGGTGCCGGGGCCTGCCCACGAACGTGGTGCGGGTCTCGCCACCCGCGTTGGGTGGCGCTCGGGGCCGCGACTAGACTTTCGGCAATCCGCCGCCGCAGCAAGGAGACAGCGTGGCACAGCAGCTTCACGTCGAGCTCGTAGCCGTCGAGGAGAAGGTCTGGTCCGGCGAGGCCGAGATGGTCGTCGCCCGGACGACCGAGGGTGAGCTGGGTGTGCTGCCGGGGCACGCGCCCCTGCTGGGCCAGCTCGCCGAGCCCAGCCAGGTACGCATCAAGCAGCCCGGCGGCCAGCAGCTCGCGTACGACATCGCCGGCGGCTTCGTGTCCGTGACCGGTGAGGGCGTCACCGTCCTCGCCGAGAGCGCCTCCCCGGCCACCCCGGCGCGCTGAGCCGAACCGCCGATGGAGATCGTGGAAGGGATCGGAATCGGCGTCGCGGTCGTATTCGCCGCGCTCGTGATCCTCTTCGTCCGGCGGGCGCTGTTCACTCGCACCGGAGGCATCATCCGGCTCAGCGTCCGGGTGTCCACGATCCTCGACGGCCGGGGCTGGTCGCCTGGCTTCGGCCGCTTCGTCGGCGACGAACTCCGCTGGTACCGCATGTTCAGCTTCGCCCTGCGGCCCAAGCGCGTGCTCTCGCGCAAGGGTCTCGCGGTGGAGCGCCGCCGGCTGCCCGAGGGGCAGGAGCGGCTCTCCATGCCGGCCGACTGGGTGATTCTGCGGTGTACCAGTCACCATGCGCCGGTCGAGATCGCCATGGCGCGATCCACGGTCACCGGCTTCCTTTCCTGGCTCGAGGCCGCCCCGCCCGGGGCGGCCTCGCCGCGTCTGGCCTCGCAGGACTGGCCGGCTGCCTGATCCGCCTGTGGTTGCGGTTTTGGGGTGCCGCGGTGCCGCGGTTGGGGTTTCTGGTGCGCGTCGCGGTGCGTGGGTGGTTGCGGTTTCGGGTGTGGCCCGCCGTGCCCGGCTCCGGGCGGTCAGGCTTG
>NZ_JBEYER010000165.1:0-9517 GCF_040634005.1 Micromonospora sp. NPDC007271 | reverse complement strand
GGGCGATCCGCCGGCGCAGCACGTCCCACTCCTCGTCGTGGTCTGGATAACCGAATAGGTGCGGAGGTAGGAGGCGCCGTTTAGGTCGACGATGGTGCCGGAGGCCCACTCGGCCTCGGGGCTGGCCAGCCAGTGCACCGCGGCGGCGATCTCCTCGGGGCGCGCCACCCGCTGGAACGGGGACTGGGCGCGGATCAGGTCGCCCCGCTCGCCGCTGAGGTGGGTGGTGGTCATGTCCGTCTCGACGAAGCCGGGTGCCACCGTGGCCACCGCGATGCCGTACGGGGCCAGGGCCAGCGCGAGCGACTGACCGAGCGCGTTCAACCCGGCCTTGCTCGCCCCGTACGCGGGCTGCTCGGGCTCGCCGCGGAAGGCGCCCCGGGAGGAGACGTTGACGATCCGCCCGCCCCGCTCGCGCATGTGCTGGGCGGCGCACCAGGTGACGTTGGCGGCGCCGGTCAGGTTGGTCTCCAGGACCAGGCGCCACTGCTCCTGCCACTGCGCGTACGTGTTGCCGAAGACCGGGTGCGGCAGGTCCCGCGGCCCGTACACGCCGGCGTTGTTCACCAGGACGTCCAGCCCGCCGAGGTGCTGCGCCGCCTCGTCCACCATCGCCCGGACGGCGTCCGGGTCGGTCAGGTCCGCGCGGACCACCACGTGTCCCTCGCCGGGCAGTTCCTCGCGTAGCCGTTCGGCCAGCTCCGCCGAGTCCCGGTGGTGGATCGCCACCCGGTCCCCGCCCGCCGCGAACGCCCGCGCCACCGCCCGGCCGATGCCGCGCGAGGCCCCTGTCACCAGTACCGCCCGCCCTGCCATGGCGGCCATCCTGCCGTACCCAACCTCAAGTGTTAACAGGGGACCCTTCCTATGCAGAAGGCGTTAACAGGGGGCCCTTCCTTACACTGCCCGGATGGGAACTGACTGCCTGTTCTGTCGGATCGTTGCGGGGGAGATCCCGGCCACCGTCGTGCGGGAGACCGCCACCACCCTCGCCTTCCGGGACATCAACCCCCAGGCGCCGACGCACGTGCTGGTGATCCCCAAGGAGCACTACGCGGACGTGGCCACCCTCGCTCAGGGTGACCCGGGGCTGGCCGCTGAGGTGCTCGCCACGGCCGCCACGGTCGCCGAGGAGGAGGGGCTGCTCGCCGACGGTTTCCGGCTGATGTTCAACACCGGCGCGTACGCCGGCCAGGAGGTCTTCCACGTGCACGCGCACGTGTTCGGCGGCGCCCCGCTCGGCCCGATGCTCTGCCGCTGACGCCCTCCCTAGACTGCACGCATGATCACGGTGCATGACCGGCTGGGCCGGATGGTGCGGCAGGCGCAGGCCGAGGGCCGGATCCCGGCGGTCTCGGTCGCCCTGCACCGGGCCGACCGGCCGCTCTGGACCTGCGCGGTGGGCGGGACCGGCAACGACACCCCGCTCGACCAGGACACGGTCTTCCGGATCGGCTCGGTCACCAAGACCTTCACCTCCGTGCTGGTGATGCAGTGCCGCGACCACGGGCTGCTCGACCTGGACGATCCGATCGGGCAGCACCTCGACCTGCCGGCGCACGGCGAGCTGACCGTACGCCGGCTGCTGTCGCACACCGCGGGCCTGCAGCGCGAGCCGCACGGCGACGTCTGGGACACGCTCCGGGCGCCCGGCGTGGCCGACCTGATCGCCGACCTGGCCCGGGTCGAGCGGGTGCTGCCGACCGGCCGGCGCTACCACTACTCCAATCTCGGCATGGCGCTGCTCGGCGAGCTGGTCGCGCGGCTGCGCGGCGGCACCTGGGCGGAGGTGGTGGCCGAGCGGGTGCTCGCTCCGCTCGGGCTGACCGCCACCGGCCCCACCCCCGGCGAGCGGGCCGCGACCGGGTTTCTGGTCGACGCGTACTCCGACGAGGCGCGGCCGGAGCCGCCGACCGACTTCGGCGGGGTGGCCCCGGCCGCGCAGCTGTGGAGCACCGCGCCGGACATGGCCCGCTGGGCGGCCTTCCTGGCCGATCCGGCCGCACTGGATCCGGCGGGCGCGGTGCTCGCCCCGGCCACCCTCGACGAGATGCGCTGGCCGCTCACCACCACCGACGAGACGCTCTGGGCGGCCGGCTTCGGGTTGGGCCTGATCCTGGTGCCGCAGCCTGGGCGGGTGATGCACGTGGGGCACGACGGGGCGATGCCCGGTTTCCTGGCCGCCGTCTACGGGCGGCGCGGCGGGACCGGCACCGCGGGCGTGATGGGCTGCGCCGTGCTCGGCTCCTCCGGTACCGGTGTGGAGGTGTTCGACCTGCCGCACCGGCTGCTCGCCGCAGCCGCCGAGCACGATCCGGCCGACATCGAGCCCTGGCGTCCCGGCCCGCCGGCCCCCGAGCACCTGCGGGGGATGCTGGGCCGCTGGTGGGGCGAGGGCTTCGAGTACGTCTTCTCCTGGCACGACGGCACGTTGCGGGCCCGGGGCGCCGACGACCCGGCCGGCAAGCCGCCGGCGGTGTTCGCGCCGCTGCCGGACCGGCCGGACGTGTTCCGTACCGTCGCCGGCCGCGAGGTGGGTGAGCTGCTGCGGCTGACCCGCGACGAGCGCGGCGCGGTGGTCCGGATGCACTGGGCCACCTACCGCTTCACCCGGCACCAGGAGACCTTCGAGGGGTACGACTTCCGCGCCGGCAGTTGATCTCCTGGCGGTGGCTGGGCGGCCCCGCCGCCGGGCTGCGCCCCCGCGGCTGAGCGGCTGGTCCGCCGGGCTGCGCCCGGCGGAAATGGGCGGGGTGCGCCCGGTGTTGAACCGATACGATAGGTGAAACCGCACGCCGCGCCAGCAGGGCCCGGCGCCGAGATCGGAAGCAGGTGGCGCAGGGCCCGACGGCCCGACCTATGACCGGCACCCCACCTCCCGGCCCGCCCCGGGTGCAGACCAGGATCACGGTCCCGGACCAGAAGATCATGGTGAACCTGCTCGGCGCGGGCGACGAGATCCTGCGCCTCGTCGAACGCTCGGTCAACAGTGACGTCCACGTGCGGGGCAACGAGATCACCATCACGGGCGCGCCCGCGGACAACGCCCTCGCCGAGCGGCTCTTCAGTGAGCTGCTCGAACTCATCGAGAAAGGCGAGACCCTGACCACTGACGCCGTCCGGCGTACCGTCGGCATGCTCGAGCAGGGCAGCGCCGAGCGGCCCGCCGAGGTACTGACGCTCAACATCCTCTCCCGGCGCGGCCGCACCATCCGTCCCAAGACGCTCGGGCAGAAGCGCTACGTCGACGCGATCGACGCGCACACCATCGTCTTCGGCATCGGCCCCGCCGGCACCGGCAAGACCTACCTGGCCATGGCGAAGGCCGTCCAGGCGCTCCAGGCCAAGCAGGTCAACCGGATCATCCTGACCCGGCCGGCGGTCGAGGCGGGGGAGCGGCTGGGCTTCCTGCCCGGCACCCTGAACGAGAAGATCGACCCGTACCTGCGCCCGCTGTACGACGCGCTGCACGACATGCTCGACCCGGAGTCCATCCCGAAGCTGATGGCGGCCGGCACGATCGAGGTGGCGCCGCTGGCGTACATGCGGGGAAGGGCGCAGCCGTACGACGCGCGGGTACTGACGCCGGAGGGATTCAAGCCGTTCGGGTCGCTCCAGGTCGGCGACCTGGTCATCGGCTCGGACGGGACGCCCACGCCGGTGATCGGCATCTACCCGCAGGGGCCCAAACAGGTCTACCGGGTCACCACGCAGGACGGGGCGTCCACCGTCTGCTGCGGCGAGCATCTTTGGACGGTCGCGACGCCGGAGGACAAGCGGCGCGGTCGGCGACGCACTCTCGAGACGCAGGAGATGATCGGCCAGGAGCGGCGGGGCCACATCCGCCGGTACGAGCTTCCGATCGTGGCTCCCGTCCAGCTGGAGCCGCAGGACGTTCCGCTCGATCCGTACGTGCTCGGTCTGCTGCTCGGGGACGGCTCGATCTCGGGTCAGACGACGCCGGGATTCAGCACCGCGGATCCGGAGCTCGCCCGCGCGATCGAGGACGCGCTCGACGACGTCGAGCTCGTCCGCAAGAGCGACTACGACTATGTCCTCCGGCACGTCAACGGGCAGCGGGGCGGGGTGATCGTCGCGAACCCGGTGACGGTCGCGATCCGCGAGCTGGGTCTGGCCGGGGCCACGTCGGGGACCCAGTTCGTGCCCGACGTCTACAAGAACAACAGCGTCGACGTCCGACTGGCTGTTCTGCAAGGGTTGCTGGACACCGACGGGGGGCCGGTCGTACAGGCGGGCCGCACCTGCCGGGTGCAGTACGCGACCACGTCCGCCCGGCTGCGGGACGACGTCATCCACCTGGTCCAGTCGCTCGGCGGCGTCGCATCGTGGCGGGTTCGGGAGGCTGAGGGGCGTGAGCCCGGCCGGGTGAACGGCCGTCCCGTTCCCTACCGTGGCGACGCCTACGTCCTGGAGATCCGGCTGCCCCAGAGCGTCCCGCCGTTCCGCCTGTCGCGTAAGCGCCAGCGGTACGAGGAGCACGGGGGCGGTCGGCCGATGCGGTTCATCGACTCGATCGTCCCCGCCGGTGTGCAGGAGACGATGTGCATCCAGGTCGCGGCGGAGGACTCGCTGTATGTCACCGATCACTTTCTGGTGACGCACAACACCCTCAACGACGCGTTCATCATCTTGGACGAGGCGCAGAACACCACGCCCGAGCAGATGAAGATGTTCCTCACCCGGCTCGGCTTCGGTTCCAAGATCGTGGTCACCGGTGACGTCACCCAGGTGGACCTCCCCGGCGGCACGACCAGCGGCCTGCGGGTGGTCCGGGAGATCCTGAGCGACGTCGAGGACGTGCACTTCGCCCAGCTCTCCAGCTCCGACGTGGTCCGCCACAAGCTGGTGGGCGAGATCGTCGACGCGTACGCCCGCTGGGACGCCGAGCGGGAGAACCAGCAGGCGCAGAGCGTGCACGCCGTGCCCGGGCGGACCGCCCAGGGCGGCCGGGCCGGCCGGCGCCGCTAATCCACCAGAGGAAGACAGTTGTCCATCGAGATCGCCAACGAGTCCGGTGTCGAGGTCGACACCGACGCCGTGCTCGCCGTCGCCCGGCACGCCCTCGACGAGATGGGGGTCAACCCGCTCGCCGAGCTCTCCATCCTGCTGGTCGACATCGACTACATGTCCGAGCTGAACCACCGCTGGATGGGCGGTGACGGCCCGACCGACGTGCTCGCCTTTCCCATGGACGAGGGCAGCGTCGACCACGGTCCGGGGGAGAACGCCCCGGCCGGGGGCGAGCCGGCCCTGCTCGGCGACATCGTGCTCTGCCCCGAGGTGGCGGCCAAGCAGGCGGCCACCGCCGGCCACTCGGCCGCCGACGAGCTGCACCTGCTCACCGTGCACGGGGTGCTGCACCTGCTCGGCTACGACCACGCCGAGCCGGAGGAGGAGCGGGAGATGTTCGGGCTCCAGGCCCGCCTGCTGGCCAGCTGGCGGTCGACCCGGTCCAGATGATGACCACCCTGGCGGCCGGCGCCGATCCTGCCAATCTGCCCGACCTGCAGCTCATCGTCTTCGCGGCGGGGCTGGTGGTGCTCGCCGGCCTCATCGCGATGACCGAGGCGGCGCTGGCCGCCGTCTCCCCGGCTCGGGCCGCCGAGCTGACCCGCGACGGGGCGCGCGGCGCGCGTGCCCTCCAGGCGGTCGCCCGTGACGTGGTCCGCCACCTCAACCTGCTGCTGCTGCTCCGGCTGCTGGCCGAGCTGACCGCGACCACGCTGGTCGCGCTGGTGGCGGTGGACACCTTCGGCGCCGGCTGGCGGGCCGCCCTGGTCACCGCCGGGGCGATGACCGTGGTCAGCTTCGTGGTGGTCGGCGTCGCCCCGCGCACCCTCGGCCGGCAGCACGCGTACCCGGTGGGTCGGGTGGTCGCGCCGCTGGTGCGCTGGCTGGGCCGGGTGCTCAACCCGCTGGCCTCGCTGCTGATCCTGATCGGCAACGCGGTCACCCCGGGGCGCGGCTTCCGCGAGGGGCCGTTCGCCACCCAGGTGGAGCTGCGCGAGCTGGTCGACCTGGCCGAGCAGCGCGGCGTCGTGGAGCACGGCGAACGCCAGATGATCCACTCGGTCTTCGCCCTCGGCGACACCATCGCCCGCGAGGTGATGGTGCCGCGTACCGAGATGGTGTGGATCGAGGAGCGCAAGACGCTCGCCCAGGCGCTGGCGCTCTTCCTGCGCTCCGGCTTCTCCCGGATCCCGGTGATCGGCGAGAGCGTGGACGACGTGCTCGGCGTGCTCTACCTCAAGGACCTGATCCGGCGGATCCAGGGCGCGCCGGAAGCCCGGCAGCTGCCGGTGGCCGAGCTGATGCGGCCGGCGACCTTCGTGCCGGAGTCCAAGCCGGTCGACGACCTGCTCTCCGAGATGCAGGCGGCCCGGAACCACCTGGTCATCGTCGTGGACGAGTACGGCGGCACCGGCGGCCTGGTCACCATCGAGGACATCCTGGAGGAGATCGTCGGTGAGATCACCGACGAGTACGATGTCGAACGCCCGCCGGTCGAGCACCTGGCGGACGGGGCCGTGCGGGTGACCGCCCGGCTGCCGGTGGAGGACCTGGGCGAGCTGTTCGACACCGAACTGCCCACCGACGAGGTGGAGACGGTCGGTGGGCTGCTCGCGCAGGCGCTCGGCCGGGTGCCGCTCCCCGGTGCCGAGGCCGAGGTGGCCGGGCTCCGGCTGATCGCCGAGGGCACCACGGGCCGGCGCAACCGGATCGACACCGTGCTGGTCTCCCGGGTCCCGCCGAGCGAGGCATCCGACAGCGCGGGGCGCGGCGAGCGCGCCGAGCCCCGCGGCAACCACAACCGTTCCGAGGAGAGGCAACCCGCCGATGCCTGAGTCACCCGCCGTGCCGGCCGCCCGGCCCACCCCGACCGACCCCGCCGTGCTCAGCGCCGAGGACGGCAAGCTGGTCGTCCTGGCCCGGGGCGCGCGTGGCCGGGTCGGCGCCGTGGAGGGCGCGGCGGTCCGCGACCAGGACGGGCGGACGTACGCGGCCGCCAGCGTCGCGCTGCCGTCGCTGACGCTGACCGCGCTTCAGTTGGCGGTCGCCTCGGCGGTGGCCGCCGGCGCCAGCCGGCTGGAGGCCGCCGTGGTGGTGACCGAGGCCTCGACGCTGGACGGCGCCGGGCACGCCGCGGTCCGGGACCTCTCCGCCGACGCGCCGATCCACGTGGCCGCGCCGGACGGCACCGTCCTCGGCACGGTGGTCCAGTGAGCGAGCGCAGCGAGCGAACCGTCAGGCACAGCAGCGGCGGGAGTGACCTGGAGCGGGAGCATCCGTACCGGGCCGGTTTCGCCTGTTTTGTCGGCCGGCCCAACGCCGGCAAGTCGACGTTGACCAACGCGATCGTCGGCACCAAGATCGCGATCACCTCGAACAAGCCGCAGACCACCCGGCACATCATCCGCGCCGTGCTGCACCGGCCGGACTCCCAGCTCGTCCTGGTCGACACCCCGGGCCTGCACCGTCCCCGTACACTGCTCGGCGAGCGGCTGAACGACCTGGTCCGGGAGACGTGGAGCGAGGTCGACGTGATCGGTCTCTGCATCCCGGCAAACGAGCCGATCGGCCGGGGCGACCGGTTCATCACCGGCGAACTCGCCAGCCTGAAGGCGACCGTGCTGGCCGTGGTCACCAAGACCGACCTGGTGGACAAGAAGCGGCTGGCCGAGCAGCTCCTCGCGGTGAGCGAGCTGGCCGACTTCGCCGACGTGGTGCCGGTGAGCGCGGTCTCCGGGCACCAGGTGGACACGCTGGTCGACGTGATGACCGGGTACCTGCCGGAGTCGCCGCAGCTCTACCCGGACGACATGCTCACCGACGACCCGGAGCAGGTGCTGGTCGCCGAGCTGATCCGGGAGGCGGCCCTCGAAGGCGTCCGGGACGAGCTGCCGCACTCCATCGCCGTGGTGGTGGAGGAGATGATCCCGGAGGGCAACCTCACCAAGATCTACGCCGACGTGTACGTGGAGCGACCGAGTCAGAAGGCGATCATGATCGGTCACCGGGGCAGCCGGATGAAGGCGGTCGGCACCACCGCCCGCCGGCAGATCGAGGAGCTGCTCGGCACCCGGATCTATCTCGACCTGCACGTCCGGGTGGCCAAGGACTGGCAGCGGGACCCGAAGCAGCTGCGCAAGCTGGGCTTCTGACCGTCGACCGCCGGTCCCGGCGCGGGGCCGGCGGCTTCCGTCCCGACTGATCCGTTTCGGCCATGATTATGGGATGTTTCACTTCTGGCCCGGTTCGCTCGCCGTTTCACCCTGCTACGTCGGAGGGTAGGGAGCATTGGTCCCTTGCCCCCGGACATAGCTGCAGGCTGATGCGAAACCGATACCTGGACCTGCTCCGCTTCCTGGCCATCGTGCGGGTCGTCGTCTACCACGTCGTCGGGTCGGCGGCCCTGACCCTGGTCTTCCCGGCGATGTCGGTGATGTTCGCCCTCGCCGGCTCGCTGATGGCCGCCTCCCTGGACCGGACCGGCGCGTCCGCCGTGGCGCGCCGGCTGCGTCGCCTGCTGCCGTCGGTGTGGGTGCTCGCCGCGTTCTTCGTGCCGGCCATGCTGCTCACCGGGCTGCCGTTCACGCCGAAGGTGCTGCTGTGGCTCTTCCCGATCAGCGACCCGCCGGCCAATTACTGGGGTGCCCTGGCCCTGAGCCCCATCTGGTACCTGCGGGACTACCTGTGGTTCGTGCTGGCCTCGCCGCTCGCGCTGTGGCTGTTCCGCCGGGCGCCGCTGTCTACCCTCCTCGCCCCGTACGCGCTGCTCCTGGTGATCGAGGCAGGCATCTACCCGGACGCGCCACAGGTGCTGCGCGAGTTCGGCCTGTACTTCGGTGCCTGGCTGCTCGGGTTCGCCCACCACGACGGCCTGCTCCGCCGGCTCCGCAACCGGGTGCTGGTGCCCACCGCGCTCGCCCTCGGCGGCGCCGGGCTGGCCTGGATCTTCACCCACCCCGGCCCGCGCGGCTACGACCTGAACGACATCCACCTGGGCAACGCCCTCTGGTCGGCCGCGTTCATCCTGGTGGCGATCGGCCGGGCCCCGACCGGGGCGGCCTGGGTCGACCGCATCCCGCTGTTGAGCCGGGCGGTCACCGTGCTGAATCGGCGCGCGCTGACCGTCTACCTGTGGCACATGTCGTTCGTGGCGGCGCTCACCCCGCTGGTCGGTCTGGTCGGCTGGACCTCGCGCGACCCGCTCGGCCTTACGATCCGGGTGGTGCTGGTGTTCGCCCTGGTCGGCGTGGTCACCCTGGTGGTCGGCTGGGTCGAGGACCTGGCGGCCCGGCGTACGCCGGAGCTGCTCCCGGGCCGGCCCCGGCGGACCGTGGCCGAGCGGGCGGCGGCGGCCCCGGCCAGCCCCGCGCCCGCCGGAGCGGAGGCCGAGCTGGTGACGGCCGGTACGCGGGCGGAACGACCAGCTCGGCAGACCGGGCCGCCGGTCGGCGGGCTCGCGCAACCGCAGCCAGTCGGCGAAGCCGGG
>NZ_JBEYER010000164.1:0-9677 GCF_040634005.1 Micromonospora sp. NPDC007271 | reverse complement strand
CGCAAACAGGCGGGTGACCCCGGGCACGGTGCGGGCGAAGGCGACGAGGGCGCGGACGGCTTTGGTGGTGTAGCCGCGGCAGCGCCGGGACGGGGCTACGCCGTAGCCGAACTCGACGGCACCGTCGGTGGACGGCCAGAACTTCAGCCCGATCGCGCCGACGGTGAGGCCACACTCTGGCCCATGATCCGGATACGTCGCGCCCCCGCTGCCTCGGGCCATGGGGCAGCGGGGGCGCGACGATGATCCGGTCAGCTGACGCCGGTGACGGCCTTGACCAGGTTGATCCCGAAGTAGACCACGAACGCGGCGGAGACCGCCCACATCAGCGGGTGGACCGTCCGGGCCTTGCCCTGCGCCACCCGGATCGCCACCCAGCTCACGAAGCCGGCGCCGATGCCGTTGGTGATCGAGTAGGTGAACGGCATCAGGGTCATGGTCAGGAACGCCGGGACCGCGACGCCCACGTCGGTGAAGTCGATGTCCTTCACCTGGCGGATCATCAGCGCGCCGACGATCACCAGGGCCGGGCCGGCGGCCTCGCTCGGCACCAGCGACACCAGCGGGGTGAGCAGCAGCGCGCCGAGGAAGAGCACACCGGTGACCACGCTGGTCAGGCCGGTACGGCCACCGTCCGCGATGCCCGAGGACGACTCGACGTACGTGGTGGCCGAGGAGGCGTTGCCCGCGCCACCGGCGACCGCGGCGACACCGTCGACGAAGAGCACCTTGCCCAGCCGGGGCATGTCGGTGCCGTCCGCGTTGGTCAGGCCGGCCTGCTTGGCCAGGCCGACGGTGGTGCCCATCACGTCGAAGAAGTCCGCGAGCACCAGGGTGAAGACCAGCAGCAGCGCGGTCATCACGCCGACGTGCGCGAACGCACTGAACGACACGTTGCCGAGCAGGTGCAGGTCGGGTGCCTTGACCAGCGGGTCCGGCAGGGTGGGGACGTTGAGCCGCCACCCGTTCGGGTTGGGCTGGCCGTCGGGGAGGAAGGCCCCGCCCGGCTTGGCGAAGGCGTTGACGATCACCGCGAGGACGGTGGTGACCACGATGCCGATCAGGACGCCGGCCTTCACCTTGCGGGCGACCATGATGCCGGTGAGCAGCAGGCCGACCAGGAAGATGACCGTGGGCCAACCGCGCAGCGTGCCGTCACCGCCGAGCTGCACCGGCACGCCGGTGCCGGCCCGGACGAACCCGCCGTCGACGAAGCCGATCATGGCGATGAACAGGCCGATGCCGGCGGCGATGGCGGCCTTCAGCGAGGCCGGGATGGCCCGGAAGACGGCCTTCCGGAAGCCGGTCAGCACCAGCACGGTGATGATCAGGCCCTCGATGACGACCAGGCCCATCGCCTCGGCCCAGGTCATCTGCGAGGCGACGGCGTACGCGACGAAGGCGTTCAAACCCAGACCGGTCGCCACGGCGAACGGCACCCGGCCGACGACGCCCATCATGATCGTCATGACCGCCGCGACGAGGCAGGTGACCCCGGCGACCGGCCCCATGCCGAGCAGGTTGCCGTCCTTGTCGGGCGCGGTGCCGATGATCAGCGGGTTGAGCACGACGATGTACGACATCGCCGCGAAGGTGGTGATCCCGGCGAGCACCTCACGCTTGACCGTCGAGCCCCGGCGGGTGATCTCGAAGAAGCGGTCGAGGCGGCCGCGCTCGGCGGGTTCCGCCGACTCGACCGGGGCAGCAGGTTCCTGCAGAGTCACGCTCATGGCGTGGACTTACTCCGTTCCGGGTTGGCCCGCCGGACGCGCCGATCGGGCGGTGGGGGTTGCAGTCGTCCCGATTCGGTTGGCCCGGAGAACGTCGGGACGGCTGGGCTCCACGGATCCCATGAAGCACTACGAAGCCGCACCCTGGTCGGAGAGCGACTTCGCAAGCCCACTTTAACCGCGCGGTAACGGTGGATGACCTGCCCCTACGCGTCGCCCCGAGGCGAGGGTGGCCAACGTCACGTCCGGGACCGGTGGCGGGCGATCCACGCCGCGTTGAGCGCGTCGGCCTGCCGTACGTGCCGGGGACGGATGGTCACCCCCGGCGGCAGGGCGAGCCCGAGGGCGTCGAGGATGCCGCGGGTCACCCCCGCCGGGTCGGCGGCCAGGTCCTCGTAGCGCACCCGGTGCGGCGTGATCCCGTACGCGTCGAACCACTCCGCCCAGGCCGCCTGGTGCGCCTCGATGGTCCGCAGCAGCGCGTCGATGCCGTCCGGGTCGTACCGGGGCTCCCGGCCGGTCCAGCCCGGGTCCCCGACGTACCAGACGGCGGTCTGCTCGGCGCGCAGCCAGGACACCGCCTGCGCCAGCACGTCGTCGCGACGCAGGTGCACGAAGGCGGTCCGGCCGAACGCCCGGCGCAGCAGGGCGTCGTCCGAGCCGGCCAGCTCCGGGTGTTCGGCGGCCAGCCCGGCGACGACCCGGTCCAGGGTCCCCCACATCAGCTTCGCCCCGAACACGCCGTTGCCGGTCCGGCCCTCCGCCAGCGCGGCCCGGACAAAGTCGCCGTAGCTCCACGCCCCCGCCGGCAGGCCCCAGCGGTCCGCCCAGCTCGCCTCGTCGGGCTCCCGGAAGTACGCCTCCGGCCGGCCGGCCACCCCGGTGGCGGCGAGCAGGCCGCAGAGCAGCGAACTGCCCGTCCGCGGCGTGGCACAGATGAAGTACGCGTCGACCTCGCCCATGACGTCGATCTGATCGCCGTACGCCGGTCCTGGCAACCGAATTGCCGTCCGCGCCTAACTTGGGCAACGCCCGGCGAAGAGCGAGACGACCACCCGCACCGGCCGGGAACCGTCGGCCGTGACGTCCAGCGGCACGCACCGGCGCCCCTTGACGAAGAAGCCGCCGACGAACCAGGTGTCGCCGTCCGGACAGGCGGCGAACCGCACCCCCTCCACCGGCCGGTATCCCCAGGCCTGGCCGTACTTCAGGCCGGCGCGGCCGCGAGCCTCCGGGCCGATCATGACGGTGACGGTCGTGCCGGCCTGGACACCCACGCCGACCTTGTAGTGACCGCCGTCGGCGTCCTGGTAGCCGAAGGAGGCGGGATCGCCGGTCGCCATCGCCTTCAGGCCCCGCCAGATCACCGGGCCGGCGACCACGTCGTCCGGGCCGGGCGGGGTCGGCGTCGGCTCGGTCATGTGCGCCTCACCGGGCCCGCAGGTGACCGGCCGGGGCACCTCGTCCGTCACGGGCTGGGCAGCGGAGATGGTGGCCTCAGCCGTCGCGGTGGCGGTGGGGCTGGCCGCAGGCACGGCCGGCCCTCCGGCACCGCCCCCGGAGGTGCAGCCGGGGACCACCAGAAGCGCGGTGCCGACCGCGAGGGTCCCGCGCACCCCTCTTCGCATCGCCGACCTCCCGCCTACACCCTAGGGAGCGCGTCAACCGGGGCTGGTCATCGTCTCCACGACCTCGCCATTGTCCGGCACGCCCGTCCGCACCAACTCTTCGGTACCGTCCCGACGACGGACGCGGTAGTCGCGGAAGACCATCGGTACGCCGACTGCCCGGAACGGGTCGCCGTCGTCCATGACCTGAAGGTGCACATGCGGCTGGGTCGAGTTCTGGCGTTGATCGCCGCCCGGATGGGATATGCCGCCGAGTTCCGGCCGCTACCCGCCGCCGAGAAGGCGCGCGGTGGGTGAGACTCCTCGAAGACCTCGCCGTCGAGGCCGCTGCCCTGACCCCGCACATCAACGCCCTCAAGACGGGCACCCCGCACGAGGGCCACGACGGGTGGGGCATGAACAGTCGGGGACCAGGCCGCTACCAGTGCGCCTGCGGCGAGTCGATAGACGACCTGCTCGGCCTACCACCGGCCCGCACGTTCTACCTGGCCCACTGCACCGTGTGCATCGGCCCGGTGCCGTTTGACACGGCTGAGGCGCGGGACGAGTGGGCAGGCTTGCACGGGCCGACGACCGGCCACCGGATCACCCGCTACGAAACGCTGCGATAACCATCACGGCCTGACACCGATGGGTTACGATCGGCGCACCTTCACCCTGCGGTCACCTGGAAGCCCCAGACCAATCCCCCACAAGGGGCAGCCCGGGGCTCCGGCTGTCCGCCTGTCGGGTCCCTGCCACATCCCCGCCTCCACCTGCCTCGTTGGCCGAAGCGATGGCCACGACCACCGGGCGGAAGGACAACGGGTGACGGTAGTAGGTCACGCCACCACCACAGCAGGCCCCCGGCCCACCCACCGTGGCGGGCTACGCACCACCGCACTGCTCATGGCCCCGCAAATGGCCACCGCAGCCGCGAGCCTGCTCATCAACGTCCTCGCCGCCCGCACCCTCGGCCCCGCCGGACGCGGGCAGATCGCCCTGCTGCTCCAAGTCGGCTACCTCACCAACCTGTGCGCCCAGGCCGGCACCGACCGCGCCTACCCGGTGCTCATCCCCCCGGGCCGCACCCCGCTCGCCGCGCTGGCGGACACGCTGCGGCTGGTCACCCCGACCGGGCTGCTCGTCGTCGCCGCCGCCGTGCCGGTCGTCGCGGTCGTGGGCGCCGACACCGGCGACGGCATCGCGCTGACCGTGGTCGTGTTCGTCGTCGCGGCTGCGGCGATGGTCACCGGTGGGGCGGTCCGCACGGCCGCCGCAGCGTCCGGCACTGCCGTCCCGTTCGCCGTCGGCGCGCTCACCGGCCAGGTGGTGCTGATCGCCGCCGCGTGCGCGTTGACCACCGCCGAGGTGGACTCGGCCGCCGGGTGGCTGGCCGCCTACGCCGCCGCCCTCACCACCGCCCCAGCCCTGTCGTGGCTGCTGCTGCGCCGCCGCACCCCACCTATCGGGCCGAGCCCGGCCGCCGGCCTGCGACAGGCCCGGCAGCTCGGCCTGCGGCTGCTCCCCGCCGGCCTCGCCAGCCTCATCATGCTGCGCGCCGACCGGCTGTTCCTGCCGTGGCTCGGGTCCTACGAACAGCTCGGCCTCTACATCGTCGTCGCGACCGTCGGCGAGTTCGCCGTGTGGCCGGTCCAGTCGTGGGTGGACGCCAACGCCGCCCGCTGGCACCGGCAACACCTCGCCGGCACCCTCAACCGCACCCGCCCCCTGGCCGCCGCCTGCGGGTACGGCCTGACCGCCGCAGCGGCCCTGATCGGCGCCGGCCGGCTCCTCGTCCCCCCAGTGTTCGGCGACGACTACCGCGACGCCACCAACCTGCTGCTGCCCCTGGCCGCCGGCACGTTCGCCTACGCGGTCAGCCGCGTCGCCGTCGGTCTCGGCGTCGCCACCGGCCGCGCCCGCTCCGCGCTCATCGCCGACATCCCCGCCATGCTCATCGCCGTCGCCGCGTACCTGCTGCTCATCCCCCACTCCGGCGCGTACGGGGCTGCGGTCGGCTCGGCGATCGCCTACGCGGCCGGCGCGCTCCTCGCCCTCGCCGCCCTCACCACCGGCCGACCCGAGCCAGCGCGGTGACCAACATGCAGGCCACCCGCCGCCCCGAGTTGCTGGCAACACCACCAGCGGCACGGCCAGCCCTGTCGGTCACCTGGGTCACCGCCCTGTTCGTAGTCGCCCTCGCCGGCCGCATCACCCCAGACCGGGCCGGGCTACCCGACCTGGGCGTCGGTGACCTCCGCAAGACCGCCTTCGCCGTCCTCGCCTTCATGGCAGTGCTGTGGCAGGTCGAGCTGTGGCACCGGGTCGCCGCCCGGCCCTGGCCCCGCCTGCTCATCCCCTTCACCGCGCTCATCGCCGCGCAGCTCGCCTCCGCCCTGTGGGCGCCGTGGGCCGCCCGCGTCGAACAGGTCACCTGGGATCTGCTGCTCCTGTGGCTGCTTGTCATCTGCACGGCCGCGTTCACCGCCGCCGACCCGCCCCGGGCCGCCCGGATCCTGCTGGCACTCACCCTCGCCGCCGGCATCATCTACGCCCTGGCCGGCCTGCAAGCCGGACCCCAGGCGCAGGGCCGCATGTCCGCGTTCGGCGGCGGCCCCAACGTGTTCGTCCGCGTCATGTGCCTCGCCGTCATCGCCGCGATCACCCTCGCCGTGGCCAGCCGCCGCTGGTGGCTCCTCGCCCCCGTCCCTGTCCTCGCGGTAGCCGCGGTGCTGTCCGGCTCCCGGGGGGGCCTCATCGCCGCCGTCGCCGCCGCAACCGTGTTCTTCGTGTTCTTCCTCCGCCGCCGACGCACCGCCGTCCTCGCCGCGACCCTCCTGCTGGGGTCGGCCGCCGGGTGGGCGGTGTGGGAGGTGATGGGCGCGGCCGTCGAAGCCCTCGCCGCCACCCGTTACAACACAACCGCCCTGGACGCGAACGGCTACTCCGAGCGGCCCGAGCTGCTGACCGCCGCGTGGGACCTGTTCCGCCAGCACCCCATCGCCGGGGCCGGAATGGACGCGTTCAACGCCGCGACCGGCATGAACTACCCCCACAACTACCTAGCCGGGCTGGCCGCCGAGACAGGCATCGTCGGCGTCGGCCTGCTGATGTGGGCGGTCGTCCGCTGGTGCCGCGACGGGCACCCTTGGAAGACGGCAACGCCGGAGCAGATCGGCTGCGCCGTCGCCGCCGTCTACGTCCTGGCCGCCTCGATGTTCTCCGGCGGCTACTACGACACCCGATTCTTCTGGATCTTCGCTGTCGTCGCGGTCGGCCGGCACCACCCCCGCCCCCACACCATTCCCCAACCGAAAGGCATCCCATGGCGGGGCAGCGGCGGGTACTCGTCCTCAACCACTACGCCAAACCGACATCGAGCGCCGGAGGTACCCGCCACGTCGAGCTATTCGGCCGGCTGACCGGCTGGGACTGGCAGATCATCGCCGGGAACGTCGACCACGTCACCCACGGCGAGTTCACCACCGACGACCCGCGGTTCATCACCGTCCCGGTCACCGGCTACACCCGCAACGACCACCGCAGGGCGATGTCGTGGGTGACGTACGCCCACAACGCCTTCCGCGCGGGGCAGCGCCTGCCCCGCCCGGACGTGGTGTACGCCTCGTCGCCGCACATCCTCGCGCCGGTCGCCGGCTGGGCCCTCGCGCGGCTGCGCCGGGCACGGTTCGTCCTGGAGGTCCGCGACCTGTGGCCGGAGGCCATGGTCAGCCTCGGCTACCTGCGGCGCGGGTCGGTCACCCACCGGGTGCTGCGGGCCTTGGAGTGCTGGCTGTACCGGCGGGCTGACCGGATCGTCGTGGTGGCCGGGTCGTGGGGGCTGTACTTCGCGGAGGCCGGCATCGACCCGGGCAAGCTGGCGTGGGTGTCCAACGGCGCGGAGCCCGACGACTTCCGGCGCCGCCACGACCTGTACCGGCCGCTGCGGGAGCGGGTGCCGGTGCGGGGCCGTCTGTTCGTGTACGCCGGCTCCCACGGGCCGATCAACGGCCTCGACCGGCTGTTGGACGCCGCCGCCGAACTGCCGGAGCACACGTTCGTGTTGATCGGCGACGGCCACGACAAGCACACCCTCGTGGCGCGGGCGGCCGCTGAGGGCCTGTCCAACGTGCACTTCCTCGACGCCGTACCGAAGGAGGAGCTGCGGGGCATCCTGGCCGGCGCGGACGTGGGTGTGCATGTGCTGGTCGACAACCCGCTGTACCGCGAGGGCGCGAGCCCAAACAAGCTGTACGACTACCTCGCGGCCAGGCTGCCGGTGCTGAACAACTGCCCGGGCGACCCGGAGGACATCCTGATGGCGTCGGGGTCGGGGTTGACCGTGCCGACCGGGGAACTGGCGGCCGGGTTGCGGAAGTTCGCCGACCTGGACGACATGACGCTGATCGAGATGGGGCACCGTGGCCGCGGCTACATTGAGGAGCACCGGTCCCGTACGGTGATGGCCCGGCGGCTACAGGAGGTGCTGGATTGTGTGACAGCGCCAGCCGGTCGCCGGGCGAAGCGAACGGCCTGATTTGAGGTGGACGTTTACCGGCTGGAATCAGTGCCCGACTAGCGGCGGGCAAACCAGCTGCGGGCGGACTCGTGATGGGCAACCGAGGTTTCGACAACGAGGAGTTGACGAGCGCACGGCTGTCACTGCACCGCCCCACTCCCGCCGACATCGACCTGATTTACGCCATCCACAGCGACCCCCGAGCCTGTGCCCATAACCCGGCAGACATGCTGAGCACCCGCGCCGAGGCGGAAGACCTCTACCAGCGGTGGGATGAGCACTGGCAACGCCAGGGCTTCGGGTACTGGGTCGTCCATGCCGATCGCAAGGGCCTTGGCTTCTGCGGCATCAAAGTCATGAAGTTGAGGCACCACGAGATCCTGAACCTGTTCTATCGCCTCGATCCATCTGCCTGGGGCAACGGGGTAGCCACCGAAGCAGCCACGGCCGTCGTGGGTTGGGCTATCGGCCATCACCCCGACTACCCGGTCATCGCCCGAGTCCGCCCTGAGAACACACCCTCCCAGCGGGTCGCTGCACGGGCTGGCTTACATCGCGCCGAACACCTCGACAGCCAAGGAGAAGACGGCCTCGATTGGATCTTCACGTCGCACTGGCCCTGATGGTCCTCTCTTGGCCCATGGGAACGGGCCGGATTCAGACGTTGAAGCGGAACATAGAGCCGCTGTCCCGCCACCAGCGGGATCGGTGCCCGGCACCTGCTGGCACAGCCTCTCAGGCTGCCAGGGCTCCCGAAGGTCCCGTCGTGGTTTAGGGTCACGCCCGTGAATGGGAAGCATGCCCGACGGTGGGCGCTGGTGCTCGTGCCGCTGCTCCTGGTGGCGTCCGGCGTCTTCGTGCTGCGGTGGCTGTCGGTGCCCAACGCACGGAAGCTGCCCGAGCCATTCCGGGAGCAGCTCGCATCGCGCGTGGTGGACGCAATCGAGCACAACCCGACCTTTGACCGGGGGCACGATCCAGATGCATGGCCGGTCTGCGCAGCCTCGGTGTTCGGGGTGGCGCCGGACTCGGCTCACACCGTTGACGAGGTCCGCACGATCTACACGCTGGCTTACTGCACGTACCTCAGCACGGCAGACATCGCGAAGGGACCTGATATCGACCTCAGCTCGCTCAGCGGAGTGTCGATGCCGATCGCCGTGCATCTGGGACCGCCTGTCACCTTCGACGAACCGACAGACGGAGAGAAGGCATACCCGGACAGTATCCGGCGGATCTTTCCGAAACCCCTACAGGAGGCTGCGTTCAACGCCGCACCCGACCGGTCAATGAAAAACGCGCTAGACGAACGCATCATGCGCTTGCTGTCCTCGCCAATGCCCTCGCCCTCCCACTCCTGACACCCACCATCCGACATCAAGCCGTCACGCATCAAGTGGAGCCCGACATCGCCGGCAGCCGGGGGGCTATCCGTCGACCAGGTGCGCAAGCTGCTCGCCGCTGCGGAAGGGCACCGCCTGTACGCGCTCTACGTCGTGGCAGCGACGCTTGGGCTTCGGCGCGGCGAGCTGCTCGGGCTGCGGTGGTCAGACCTTGACCTGGACAACGGCACCGCTGCCATCGGTCAGACTGTGCAGCGGGCCGGCGGCAAGCTTCACCTCCAAGACACGATGACCGAGGACTCGGACAATGTCCTCCCCCTGCCTGACTGGACCTGGCTGGTGCTGCTGGACCACAGAAGCGCCAGCGGCGGGAACGCGAGCGGTTGGCCGAGGTCTGGCAGGATCACGGCCTGGTCTTCCCCTCCGAGGTCGGCACCCCGATCGAGCCCCGGAACCTCAACCGTCATTTCGCGGC
>NZ_JBEYER010000163.1:0-9909 GCF_040634005.1 Micromonospora sp. NPDC007271 | reverse complement strand
CCAGCTTTGCCGCGTACGCCTGGAAGTTGGCGCGGTAGGCGTCGGCGTGGCTGGGAGACGCTCGCCGCGTGGCCCAGCAACCGCATCACCTCGCCGACCACCGCCGGACCGGCGTCGCGCAGGTAGAAGTGCTCACCTGGGAACACCCGGCTGTCGAAGCGGCCCGTGGTGACGTCGGCCCAGGCGCGCATCTCCTCATCGCTCGCCTCGGTGTCCCCGGCCGCACTGAACCCGGCCACGGCGCAACCGAGAGTGGGCAGCGGGTCGGCCGGCCAGTAGTTCTCGATCAGCCGGTAGTCGGCGCGCAGGCTGGGCAGCACCAGTTCCCGCAGCGCCGGGTCGTCCAGCACCGCCCCGGCGGTGCCGCCGAGGCGACGCAGGTCCGCCAGGATCGCCTCGTCCCCGCCGGTGTGGACCGTCTCCACCCGCTGCCGGTGCGGCGCCGGCCGGCCCGACACCACGAGCAGCTCCGGCCGCCGCCCGGCCCGCTCCAACCGCTGCGCCACCTCGTACGCCAGGGCGGCGCCCATGCTGTGTCCGAACAGGATGAGCCCGGCGGTCGACAGCGGGACGAGCGCCTCGGCGGCGACGTCGGCCAGCTCGCCCAGCGCCCGCGGGATCGGGTCGCCGAGCCGGTCCTCCCGGCCCGGGTACTGCGCCGCGTACAGCTCGACGGACGCGGGCAGGGCGGCGTGCCAGCGGCGGAAGAAGGCAGCCGTGCCACCGGCGTGCGGGAAGCAGACCAGCCGGAATCCCGGCAACGGGCGCGGGTCGAAACACCGCAGCAGCCCACCGGCGCCGTACTGCTTCATGAGCGGACCTCCTGTCGTTCGGTCATCGGGGCGAGGGCGGACGGGTCGAGGTCACGGCCGGTGGCGAGCGGGGCCGACACGGCGTCGGCGCCGGCCACCGCCGGCGCCAGCGGGTGCGGCTCCGGGCGTTCCCGCAGCTCCGGCGGGCCGAGCCGGCGGGTCACCTCCTGCCAGAGCCGGCAGATGCCGAGGTGGTACTGGCCCTCGCCCTGCCCGTCGTGCTCGCCGGTGGCGACCCGGACCAGTTCGTCCAGCGCCCCCGCGACCGCCTGCGGCCAGAGGCCGCCGACGATCTCGCGGTAGCTCTCGGCGACCGCCGGGCCGAGCGGCGCGGCGCTCGGCAGGTCCAGGTAGTCCTCGGGTGCGGCGGCCAGGTCGACCAGGTCGGCGGTGGAGCGCGGCAGGTGCGCCCGCGGCGACCAGAGCACCGGCCCGTGCGTACCGGTCAGGGTCAGCAGGCCGCCGGGGAAGCCCACGGTCACCCGGTGCAGCAGGTGGGCGTGGTTGTCCGGGTCGGCCGGGTCGAGCTGGTTCTGCACCCGCAGGGTGACCGGCACCCCGCCGATCACGCCGTCCAGGCTTCGGTACGGCACGTCCACCTCGGACATCCGGCGCACCGCATCGGGCAGCGCCACCGGGTCGGCGAACCCGGCCGGACGCAGCCGGCCGACCACCCGGCCGACGATGTCGAGCAGGCTGAAGGTGACCTGGATGCCGGCCATCGCGTCGACGAACAGGGGACGCTGGCCGGCGGCCACCAGCCGGGCCGCCGCGTCGAGGAACCGGCGCACCGGCGCCACGTGCGGGTAGTGGGTGTTGAGCCGGTACGCCACGCCGGCCCGGCGGGCCTGGCGCAGGCAGCGGGCCAGCTCGTCGGGGTGCATGGGATGCTCCTGGAGCACGTGCACGCCCCGGTCGAGCAGCGCCTCGGCCAGCTGCGCCCCGGGACCGCCGTTGATCGCCGTACCGACCACCACGCAGGCGATGTCGACGTCGTCGGGTAGCTCGTCGACGTCGGTCAGCAGGGGCACCTGGTAGTGCGCGGCGACGGCGCGGGACCGTTCCCCGCCGCGGGCCAGCACCCCGGCCAGCTCGTAGCGGTCAGCGGCCTGGGCGATCCCGGCCAGGTAGATCCGCCCGAACCTGGTGCCGGCCACCACCACCCGCCACCGGTCCCCGCCACCGCGCGGCCCGGCCGGCCGCGTCGTCACGCTCACAGCACCCCCTCCTCCACCTCGGCCGCCGCGGCCACCGCCACGTCGGACACCTCCACCGACAGCAGCGCGCCCCAGTCGCGCAGCCGGCGTACCGACCGCTGCGGGGGCAGCACCGCGTCGGCGCGGTGCCGCCCGGGCGGCAGCCCGTCGTCGGCGACGGCGAGCGCCGCCAGCGCCGCGACCGCGCCGCTGAGCAGGTACGCGTCCGGGGCGCGGGCCACCAGCGTCCGGGTCAGCGGCCCGGTGTCGGTCACCCCGGTCATCTCCAGCACGAACAGCTGGTACGGGCGCAGCCCGGCGGCGTCCAGCTCGGCGGCGTGGCAGAGCTGCCGGGCGGCCTCGCCGGGCTCGACGCCGTCGCCGCCGCCGGTGCCGGATCGCAGCCGGCCCAGCAGCGCCAGGGTGTGCTCGCCGTCGAAGACGTTGAACCAGCTCGCCTCGACCAGCCCCAGGTCTGCGGCGACGCGGCGCAGCTCGCCGCTGAGGTAGGGGAAGGCGCTGACCAGGCCGGGGAAGAACGGCGCGGGCTCGCCGAGCCGGGGCGACAGTGCGCCGGCCACCACCCGGCCGTCGCGCCAGGCGGCCCCGGCGTGGCCGTACCCGTCGGTCAGGCTGGCCAGGTAGTCGGCGGCGGCGGCCGGGGTGAACCGGTCCCGCCCACCGGCGTACCCGGTCAGGCGCTCAACCCGGGTGAACGGCCGCCCGGCGAGCAGGCGCGGCAGCAGCCCGGTCAGGCCGGGGCTCATCCCGGCGGCCAGCACCGCCACCCGACCCGGGCCGGGCAGCCCGGCCGCGGCCAGCTGCCCGTCGAGCAAGTCGTCCCCGGCCGCGTCCACGTAGTGGGCCCCGGCCGCGTCGGCGGCGACGGCCACCCGGGCCCCGACCGCCGTCGCCGGACCGGCGCAGTTGACCACGACGCCGCTGCCCGCGCAGGCCCATTCCAGCGCGTCGGGGTCGGTCAGGTCGGCCACCGCCACCGCCACCCGCGCCGGCCCGTCCGCCGGCCCGGCCAGTTCCCCGGCCAGCGACCGCAGCGCCGACTCCCGACGCCCCACCAGCCGCAGCGGTACGCCCACCCGGTGCAGGAACCCGGCGGCGGCGTGCCCCACCGCGCCGGTGGCACCGACCACCGTCACCGGTCGCCGCGCGCTCACCGGGCCCCCTCGCCGGCCGCCCCGGTCGGATGGTCCGCGCCGGCTCGCGCCGCCGCGTGCACCGCCCGCGCCACCGCCGCGGCGTGCGGCTCACGCAGACAGGCGAAGTGGTCGCCCGGGATCTCCCCGACCGCCACCTCGCCCAGGCACAGGTCCCGCCAGTCCGACTCCGGGTCGTCGGCCAGCAGCGGGCCGTCGCCGGCGGTGGTCCGCAACAGGGCCAGATCCCCCAGGTAGGGCTGCAGGTCGAGGGCGCCGAACGCGGCGAGGCTGTGCCGGAAGACCCGGTACTGGGCGCCGACGAAACCCTCCGCGTCGAGGTCCGGTCGGGCGTGCGTGAGGGCCCGGGCCAGGCCGCCCAGCCGCTCCGGCTGGGGTACCTCGGCCAGCTTGCGGAACGTCGCGGCGACCTCGCGCACCCCGTCGTCTTCCACGGTCGCGTCGGTGCCGTCGAGCCCGGCGATCGCCCCGGCGGACAGCTCGGCGGCACCGGCGGGCAGCGCGGCGCGGATCGCCCGGCGCACGGCGTCCACGTCGGCGGGGAACCCCAGCCGGGCCGGGTCGACGCCCATCACGCGGGCGAACTCGTACTCCACCAGCAGGTCGTCGGTCACCCGGATGGGCAGCGGGTACCCGTCGAGCAGGGTCAGCCCGGCCGGCGGGTGCCCGCTCTCCAGCAGGTTGCGGGCCACCTCGACGGCGAGCGACCCCCCACTGCCGTAGCCGAGCAGGTGCACCGGCCGGTCGTGCGCGAGCAGCAGCTCGGCGTACCGGGCGGCGAGCCGCTCGACCAGGGTCGCCGGGTCGACGTCCAGGTACGCGTCCACCTTGGTCACCGCGAGCCCGAACGTCGGCGCGGTGCCGGCCAACTCCCGGGCCAGGGCCACGAACGGAGCCATCGTCCCGGTGGCGTCGTGCACCACCACCCACGACGGCCCGTCCCCGTCGCCGCCGAGCGGGACCAGCGGCGAGGCCGGGGTGGCCGGGGCTTCGCCGGTGCTGCCCTCCGGCACCGGCCGGCGCAGGAACTCGGCGAGCGCGGCGACCGTCGGCTCGCGCAGGATCTGCCGCAGCAGGCTGTCAAAGTAGTAGCGGGACGCCTCGGGCACCCGCTCGCGCAGCCGCGCCGCGAGCTGGCTGACCAGCAGCGAGTCGCCCCCCGACTGGAAGAAGTCCTGGTTACGGCCGACCCGGGGACGCTGCAGCAGCTCGGCCCACAGCGCGGCGAGCCGCTGCTCCAGCTCGTCGCGCGGCTCGTGGCCGGCGGCGTTGGTGTCCTCCTCGTGCGGCAGCCAGCCGCGCAGCGCCGCCCGGTCGACCTTGCCGTTGCCGGTCAACGGCAGCGCGTCCACCTGCTGCACCTGGCTGGGCAGCATGTACTCCGGCAGCCGTTCGGCCAGGTGCCGGCCCAGGTCGTCGGGGTCGATGCGGCTGCGGTCCCGTTTGAACCGGGCCACGAAGACCGCTTGACCCAGCGGGGCGAACACGTCGTCCGGCTCGGGCAGGCAGCCGACCAGCTCGGCGTCGGCGTCGGCGAGCAGCCGCAGCCAGTCCGCCCGGGGCAGGAACGTCTCGGCCCGGCCGCGCCGCTCGTCCTCGAAGTCCGCCTGCGCCTCGACGAACTCCATCGAGGACATGATCTGGTAGTTGTCCCGGGTCTGGTCGATGAAGACCAGCCAGCCGCCGGGCCGCAGCAGCTCGCGGAGCCGGTCGAACAGCCGGGGCAGGTGGCGGGCGTAGTGCAGCGCGTTGTTGCACAGCACCACGTCCAGCGAGTTGGGTGCCAGCCCCTGGGCGCGGTAGTCCTGGTTCATGTCGAACAGCGCGAAGGTGACCCAGTCGTCGTCGGCGAACCGGGCCCGCGCCTCGTTCAGGAAGAACGGCGTGACGTCGGTGAACAGGTACTCCACCGACAGGCCGCGCAGGGCGGGGATCACGTCGTGGCTGACCCCGCCCACCCCGGCGCCGATCTCCAGCAGCCGCAGCGGTGCCGGGCCGGCATGCGCCTGGGCCACCGCGCGGACCGTCTCCGTCGCCACGGCGTTGACGTAGCGGTTGATCGCGCTGTCCCGGTAGGCCGAGAGCCCGATCTCCAGGCTGCCCTCGGGGAAGAGGGCGCGCAGCGGGTCGATCTCGTCGCGGAGCAGCTCGCCGTGGCGCTCGGCGCTCTCCGCGAAGTACCGGGTCAGCACCGGGGCCTGGTCGACGTCGGCGCCTGCCGCGTGGACCGCCTGCCACGCCTGCTCGGCCCAGGCCGGGTCGAAGGAGCGGGTGGCGGTGTACCGGTCGCCGTCGCGGGTCAGGTGGCCCTCGGCGGTCAGCGCGGCCAGCCAGCGTCGCAGCAGCCGGTGGTGCTGCTCGGCCGCGCCGGTCGCGGCAACCACATCGGCCAGGTCGTGCGAGGCGCCGGGCGTGGCGAACAGGCCGTGCCGGTGCAGGGTGGCCGCCATCGAGGCCAGGGCGGCGGTGTCCAGCAGGCCGGCGAACTCGACGAAGCGCTGCGGGTCCACGCCGGAGCGGGCGTGCTCCCCCTCGGCCCGGGCGGCGGTCACCACGTCCCGCGCCCACTCGGCGTCGGCCCGGTCCGGGGCGATCCGCTCCGGCTGCACGAAGGCGGCCAGCCGCCGGTCGGTGAGCCGTTCCCCGACCGCCTCGCACACCGCGTCGGCGACCGCCGGGTGGGCGCGCAGCGCCGTCTCGATCTCGGCCAGCTCGATCCGGTGGCCCCGGATCTTGACCTGGCTGTCCTCGCGGCCGAGGAACTCCAGCGACCCGTCCGGCCAGTACCGGCCGAGGTCGCCGGTGCGGTAGAGCCGCTCCCCGGTGACCGTGTGGGTGACGAAGCGCTCGGCGGTGCGGGCGGGGTCGCCGAGGTAGCCGAGGGCCAGGCCGGCCCCGCCGATGTACAGCTCCCCGGGCACCCACTCCGGGCAGGGACGCCCGGCCTGGTCCAGCACGTGGAACCGCTGGTTGGTCAGCGGGGTGCCGTACGGGATGCTCGGCCGCTCCCGGTCGACCTCGCCGATGCGGTGGTGGATGGACCAGATCGACGCCTCGGTCGCGCCACCGAGGCTGACCACCTCCAGCCCGGGCACCCGGGCCCGGACGGCGTCCGGCAGCGGGACCGGGATCCAGTCCCCGGACAGCAGCGCGAGCCGCAGCGCGGGCAGCCGCACCTCCGGGTCGCCGTCGAGGTAGTGCGCGAGCATCTGCAGCTGCGCCGGCACCGAGTTCCAGACGGTGACCTCGTGCCGGGCGACCAGGTCGGCCCAGTGCGACGGGTCGCCGCGCCGGGCCGGGTCGGGCAGCACCACCGCACCACCGACGGCGAGCAGGCCGAAGATGTCGTAGACCGAGAGGTCGAAGCCCAGGTTCGCCAGGCCGAGCACCCGGTCGCCGGACCCCACCCGGAAGCGGTCGTTGATGTCGACGATGGTGTTCAACGCACCCCGGTGGCTGATCACCACGCCCTTCGGGGTGCCGGTGGAACCGGAGGTGTAGATGACGTACGCCGGGTCGTCCGGCCCGGCACCCGCCGCGTCGCCCAGGTCCGTGGTGCCGGGCTCGACGGGAGCGGTGGCGTCGACCGGGTGGGCGGTGACGCCGTCCGGCCAGGGACCGTCGGCCAGCCACGGCTGGGTGAGCACGTGCCGGACGCCGGCGTCGACGATGATGCCGGCCCGCCGGGCGGGCGGCTGGACGGTGTCGATCGGCACGTAGACGGCACCCGCCGCGAGCGCGCCGAGCACCGCGACCACCTGCTCCGCGCCCTTGTCCATGACCACGGCCACCCGGTCGCCGGGCGCGCAGCCGGCCACGCGAAGCGCCGCCGCCACCGCCCCCGCCCGCGCGACCAGCTCGCCGTAGGTCAGCGCGACCCGGGCGTCGCGCACCGCGAGGCGGCCCGGGGTACGCGCGGCCTGCGCCAGCACCGGGGCGTGCAGCAACCCGTCGGGCAGCGGCCCGTCGGTGTCGTTCGCGGCCTGCCGCCGGCGCTGCTGTTCGGCGTTCAGCGGCACCGGGCTGTCGGCGTCCCAGGCCGCCTCGCCGGCGGCGAGGTCGGCGAGCAGCCCGGCCAACGCGGCGAACGCGTCGGCCACCAGACCGGGCGGGAAGACGCCCTCCCGGACGTCCCAGGTCAGCACCAGCCCCCCGGCGCGCTCCACGGCCTGGCAGTCGATCCAGACCTGCGGGGTCTGGCTGATGCCGTACTCGAACTCGCCGCCGTCGGCCTCGCCCAGCCCGATGGTGCTGGTGAAGACCACCGGCATCAGGGCCGCCTCACGGCCGCGGCGGCGGGCCAGCTCGCGCAGCACGGTGACGCCGGAGCAGAGCCGGTGGTCCATGTCGTCGAAGAGCTGCGCGGCGAGGGCCGCCGCCCGCCGGTGGAACGGCGCGTCGGGTGTGGTGTCGCAGGCGAGCAGGCTGACCGTGGTGAAGTCGCCGACCAGGTGCTCGACCTGCTCGTGCAGCTGCTGCCGGTTGAGCAGGGTGAGGTTGAGGGTGAACCGGGGGTGCCGGCTCCACCGGCCGATGACCTCCGCGTACGCGGCGAGGACCGCCGCGGACGGGGTGAGTCCGCGGCTGGCCGCGTGTCGGCGGAAGGCGGCCCAGGCGGCCGGGTCCAGCGTGGACTGGCGGCGCTCGAAACGGCCGCTCGCCGCCTCCGGCCGGGCGGGCAGCTCCGGGGCGGGCGGCAGTTCGTCGAGCCGGTCCCACCAGTACGCCCGGTCCCGCTCGTAACGGCCGCCGTCGCGGAGCCGCCGCTCGGCGAGCACGTAGTCACGGAAGGTGATGTCCAGTGGGGGCAGCACGGCGTCGGGGTCGGCGTAGAGCTGGTGCAGCTCCACCAGGAGGCGCTGGATGCTGAGGTAGTCGGCGATGAGGAAGTCCACCGAGACGTGCAGCACGCTGCGCCGGGGGCTGCGGGTGACGCGCAGCTCGAACAGCGGCCACCGGGCCGGCTCGTACTCCCGGTGGCTCAGCTCGGCGCGGACCGCCTCGACCGCGGCGGCCAGCTGGTCGTCGTCGCCGTCGCGCAGGTCGGTGACGGGAATGTTGTACTGCGGCACCTCGGCGGCGACCTGCTGGTGGCCCTCGGGGTGCACGGTGGCGCGGAGCATGTCGTGCCGGGCGATCAGCGCGTTCCAGGCCCGCGCCAGCCGGTCCGGGTCGAGGTCCGGGTAGCTCAGCTCGCCGTACACCTGGCAGGCCGTGCCGCCTGAGCCGTACGCGTCGTGGCGGCCGACCAGGTAAGCGGCCTGCACGTCGGTCAGCGGGAACGGCTGGTACCGGCCGTCCGGGCCGGGGATGAGGGTGACGGCCCGGGCGCGCAGGTGGGCGAGGATCTCCTCCCGGTGCTCCCGGACGGCGTCGCGTCGCTGCGCGGTCATCGCACCCTTCGGGGCGCGGAACCGCAGCTGGCCGGCCTCTTCCCAGAGTTCGATCCCGGCGTCGCGCAGTTCGTCGATCAGCGTTGCCACGCTCACAGCACACCCTCCTCGAATGCGTCGTCGCCCGCCTGGCGCTCGGCGATCCGCTCGGCGAGCCCGGCGACGGTGGGACTGTCGAAGACCTGGCGCATGGACAGCTCGAGGCCGAGCAGCTCGCGTATCTGGGCGACGAGCCGGGTGGCCAGGACGCTGTCGCCGCCCAGGGCGAAAAAGTTCTGCCCGCGGCCGACGGTGGGCAGGTCCAGAAGCTCGGCCCAGATCTTGGCCAGGGTCACCTCGAGGTCGCCGCGCAGCTGCCCGTCGTCGTCGGACGCGGCGGCCGCGGCGGTCTCGTCGGCGCGTCGGGTCAGCTCCGCCCGGTCGATCTTGCCGTTGGTGGTGAGCGGCCAGCGGGGTAGCGGTTCGATGCTGGCCGGTAGGGCGTGCGCGGGCAGCCGGTCCGCCAGGAACGGCCCGAGCGCGTCGAGGTCGACCCCGGCGGCGGCCGGGATGACGAAGGCCGCGAGGCGCTGCCGGTTCTCTCCGGCGGTGACCACGGTCGCGTCGGCGATGTCGGGGTGTTGGGTGAGGGCGGTTTCGATCTCGCCGAGTTCGATCCGATGCCCCCGGATCTTCACCTGATGATCCCGACGGCCCAAAAACTCCAACGTCCCGTCCGGCCAGTACCGGCCCAGATCCCCCGTCCGATACCAACGCCTCCCGTCATGGGTAACGAACCGCTGCCCGGTCAACTCCGGCGCACCCCGATAACCCTCGGCCACCCCCAACCCACCGATCCACAACTCCCCCGGCACCCAGTCCGGACAATCCCGACCCCGCGCATCCACCACCCGATAACACTGATTCCGCAACGGCCGCCCATACGGCACCGACCGCCACCCCGCCGGCACCTCATCCACCTCGCAAGCGTTCGACCAGATCGCCGCCTCCGTCGCCCCACCCAGAGCCACGAACCGGCACCCCGACGCCACCGCCCGCACCCGACCAGGCAGATCCAGACCCACCCAGTCACCCGACACCAACACCAACCGCAGACTGCCGCCCAAGCCCCGCTCACCCGCAGCGGTCAACGCCATGTCCAGCAACGCCGGCACCGAATTCCACACCGTCACCGAATGCGCCCGCGCCAACTCCAGCCACACCAGCGGATCCCGCCGACCCGACTCCGGCACCATCACCAGAGCCCCACCCGCCGCGAGCAGGCCGAAAATGTCATACACCGACAGGTCGAAATCCAACGCCGACACCGCCAACACCCGATCCTGCGGCCCCA
>NZ_JBEYER010000162.1:0-9916 GCF_040634005.1 Micromonospora sp. NPDC007271 | reverse complement strand
TTGGGTGTGGCCGGATTGCTGTTCATCGCCCAGACCTGGATGGCCGCGCTGCTGCCGCCGGGGATCCGGCGGGCGCCACGGCCCGTTTCCGCGCCGTCCGTCCCGTCCCGCCCAGCGCGTGCCCCGTGCTTCCGCTCCGCTGCCCCGCCACCCCCTGACCCGGACGGGCGGATTCGCAGGAATAACCCCGGTCAGCCGGGTATCCGTGCGGTCCAACGGACAAGGGGGGGAAAGATGTTGGGTATCAAACGCCTCGGGCTCCTGGCCGCCATGGTGGTGGTCGGGGTGGCGCCCGCCGCGGCGGCGCAGGCCGCGGCGCAGCCGTCGACGCAGGACACCCAGTACCTGCAGGCGCTGCACCAGGTCAACCTGGCCGAGATCACCACGGGCAACATGGCCCAGCAGAAGGGCCAGAACGCCCAGGTCAAGGAACTGGGCAAGCAGTTCGTGACGGACCACACCCAGCTGGACGACGCGGTGAAGACGACCGCCCAGCAGCTCAACGTCCAGCTGCCGTCTCAGCCCACCTCGGACCAGCAGAACGTCATCAACCACCTGAACAGCCTCAGCGGGGCGGAGTTCGACAAGGCGTGGGTGACCGCCGAGCTGGCGGGCCACGTCCAGGCGATCCAGGCCACTCAGACCGAGATCTCGCAGGGCTCCGAGCAGTCGGTGATCACGCTGGCCCAGGACGCGCTGCCGGTGCTCCAGGCGCACCTCGACGCGTTGACGTCGCTGGCCCAGACCCTGGGCATCCCGGTCCCGCAGGCCAGCGCCAGCGGTACGCCCAGCCCGGGTGGCACCAGCACGCCGGCTCCGGGCGGCACCGAGTCCCCGGCTCCGGGTGGCACCGAGTCCCCGGCTCCGGGCACCACCGAGACGCCGGCTCCGGGTACCACGGAGGAGACCCCGGCGCCGAGCCAGAGCTGACCGTACGAACCGATGGTGGCCGGTCCATCCCCGCCCGGGGTGGCCGGCCGCCACGCGTACGGTCAGTCGGCGTTGGCCAGGCCGATGGCGAACGCCTCCTCCAGGTCGTGCTGCGAGTACGCCCGGAACGCGATGTGCGACTCGGTGTTGATCACCCCGGGCACCTTGGAGATGCTGCCGGCGATGACCTGGGCGATCTGATCGAACTCGCGGACCCGGACCATGGCGATCAGGTCGACGTGACCGGCCACCGAGTAGACCTCGCTCACGCCGGGCAGGTTGGCCAGGGTCTCGGCCACCTCGGGGATGGAATCGGTGGCGCAGTCGATCAGCACGATCGCGGTGATCACGGGACATTTCTCCGTTCGTCGGCGTCGTCGCCCATGCTAAGGGCTGGGCCGGTCAGCCCGTCCCCGGCTCGGGGATCCGGCCGGGACGGTCAGGTCGTCCCCGGCGC
Source organism: Micromonospora sp. NPDC007271 (assembly GCF_040634005.1). Classification (NCBI taxonomy): domain Bacteria; kingdom Bacillati; phylum Actinomycetota; class Actinomycetes; order Micromonosporales; family Micromonosporaceae; genus Micromonospora; species Micromonospora sp. NPDC007271. The sequence goes on along the minus strand of NZ_JBEYER010000162.1, from coordinate 8,529 downwards.
GGATCGCGTCGGTGAGCCGTTCCTGCGGCCCGACCGTGGCGCCGGGCCAGACCACCGTGCGGCTGACCTCACCCCCGACGGTCGCCCCGGGACCGATCACCACCCGGTGCACCCGGCCGGTGACCGTGGCGGACGGGGCCACGAGGCTGCCGCCGCCGGCCGCGTGCAGGTTGGCCGCCAGGTAGTCGGCCGGGGTGCCGGTGTCGTAGAAGGTCCCCCGGTAGGCCACCACCTCCAGCGCGCCGGCCGCCTCCGCCGGCCGCCACACCGCCCGGACCAGGTCGCCGAAGGTCGCCGGCAGCTCCCGGACCAGCCGCCAGGGCAGCAGCGAGAACCCGACGAACCGGTGGCCGCTGAAGGTACCGGGGGCCGCCGGGTCGTCGGCGGGCTGGCCGAGCAGGCGTACGCTGCGGCCGTCCCAGCCGTCCAGCAGCGCCGCGACGTCCGGTCCCGGCGGGGCGTCCGGATCGGCCAGGTACGCGTCGGCGTTGCCGACCAGCACGCCCCGGCCGGCGATCCAGTCCCGCAGGTTGCCCACCCCGCCCGCGGTGCCGAGCGGGTCGCCGGACTCGACCGACAGGTGGGCCCGCCCGCCCACGTGCGCGACCACCTGATCGCCCAGGTAGCAGGCGTTCACGGCGACGTGCTCCGGGCCGGCCAGGCCGAGCCCGGCCAGCCGGCCGAGGGCCCGGTCCAGCAGCGGCACGTTGCCGACCGGGCAGAGCGCCTTGGGCACCCGCTCGGTGAGCGGGCGCAGCCGGGTGCCCTCGCCGGCGGCGAGCACCACCGCACAGACGTCCACCGCCGCCCGCCGGCCGGCCGCCCCGGCCGACCCGTCCGGGCGGGTGGGGCCGGGACGCGGCCCCGGGCCGCTCACGCGGCCGGTGGCGTGACCGGCGGGACCTCGCCGGCACGCGGCCCGATGCCGTAGTGACCGAGCAGGTTGGCGGTGGCCCGGCTCAGCCGGGGCAGGTCGTCCAGCGGGTGCCAGGCGGCCTCGAGGACCTCGGCGCCGTCCACGGCCAGCTCGGTGGTCGAGGCCGGCACCTCGGTCTCGAAGACCACGTCCACCCAGCCCTTGGCGTGCACCACGGCGTTGGGCACGGCCGGGCGGAGCCGGTCGGGGGAGAGCCGGATGCCCGACTCCTCGTACAGCTCGCGCGCCGCGCCGACCACCGGCGCCTCGCCGCGTTGCAGCAGCCCGGCCGGCAGGGTCCAGCTGTAGCCGGGTGGCTGGCGCAGCAGCAGGATCCGTCCCTCGCCCTCGACGTCCCGCACCAGGGTGACCGCGCCGACGATGTACTTCGGCACGGCCAGGCGGACCAGCCGGCGCCGCAGCGGGACGGGCAGACGGTAGAAGAGCTGGTAGCCGAGGGCCCGTCCGGTGGCACGTGCGCGGGGGATCATGCCTTCAGGCTAACGGCCACGCCGCCCCGCCGTACGAGCGCCTTTTCACCTACGGTCGATGGTCGACGAGGTCGATCAGTTGCTGGACCACGGTGTCCGGCTCGACGGCCCGGTCGAAGACCGCCACCAGCAGGGTCTCCAGATCCGGGTAGCCCAGCTCCTCGGAGAGCCGCAGCAGCGGCAGGTCGCTGGCCAGGCCCCGGTTGTGCTTGCGCAGCGCGAGGCCGATGGTGGCCCGGCCCAGGCGTACCTTGTCGGCGATCGAGATGCCCGGCTCGGTGTGCTCGGCGAACCACCGGTTGATCTGCATCTGGGCGTGCGGCGACTTGACGAAGCCCAGCCACTCCCGGCGCGGCCCGCGCGGCGCGACGTCGGCCTCGTAGCCGCTCTCCGCGTCGCTCTCGGTGAAGATCTCCACCACGTCGCCCTCCTCCAGTTCGGAGGAGAGCGGGGCCAGCCGGCCGTTGATCCGCGCGGCGAGGCAGTGGTCGCCCCGCTCGGTGCCCAGCTCGTACGCGAGGTCGACCGGGGTCGCGCCGGCGGGGAGGACAATCTGCCGACCGTCGGCCACCACCTGGATCTGCGCCTCCGCCAAATCGCAGCGCAGCGACTCCATGAACTGGGTCGGGTCGACGGTCTCCTGCTCCCAGTCGAGCACCCGGCGCAGCCAGGCCAGCTCGTCCGCCCGGTCGGCGGCGCGCCCGGCGGTGCGGGGGAAGCGGTAGTGGGCGGCGATGCCGTACTCGGCGGACCGGTGCATCTCCTCGGTGCGGATGAGCACCTCCACCGTGCGGTCCTGCGGGCCGCAGACGCTGGTGTGCAGGGACCGGTAGAGGTTGTTCTTCGGGGAGGCGATGAAATCCTTGAAGCGGCCCGGCACCGGCCGCCACAACCCGTGCACCGCGCCGAGAGCGGCGTAGCAGTCGGTGGGCGAGCCGTCCACCACGATCGCGATGCGGGGCAGGTCGAACGGGGCCGTGTGGCCGCCGGCCACGGTGTCCTTCCAGATCGAGTAGAGGTGCCGGGGGCGGGGGGAGACGTCGGCGTCGACCCGGCCGCGGCGCAGCGCGACCTTCGTCTTCGCCACCACCTCGGCGAGGTACGCGTCCCAGCCCGGCCGGTCGTGCACGTGCCGGGCGATCCGGGCGTGCTCCTCGGGGTGCAGGTGCAGCAGCACCACGTCGTCCAGTTCGCGTTTGAGGGTCTGGATGCCCAGCCGGTCGCAGAGCGGGACGAGCACCTCCTCGGTCTTGCGCGCGATGCGCTCGCGCGAGGCGGCGGAGCGTACGCCGAGGGTGCGCATGTTGTGCAGCCGGTCGGCCAGCTTGATGATCAGCACCCGGACGTCCTTGCCGGCCGCGACGATCATCTTGCGGACGGTCTCGGCCTCGGCGGCCTTGCCGTAGAACGCCTTGTCGAACTTGGTCACCCCGTCGACCAGGTGGGCCACCTCGCGGCCGAAGTCCTCCTGCAACGCCTGGAGGGTGTAGCGGGTGTCCTCCACGGTGTCGTGCAGCAGCGCGGCGACCAGGGTGGTGGTGTCCATGCCGAGGTCGGCGCAGATCTGGGCGACCGCGAGGGGATGGGTGATGTACGGCTCGCCGCTCTTGCGGAACTGGCCGCGGTGCATGTTCTCGGCGATGGTGTAGGCCCGCCGGAGCACCGAGGCGTCGGCGTTGGCGTGGCTGCCGCGGTGGGCGCGGACCAGCGCGCTGACCGGGTCGTTGTCGGTGGTGGGCCAGGTGAGCAGGGAGCGGAGCCGGCGGGTCAGCGGCAGCTCGCCAGGTTGGGTCGGAAGGGAGCCGCCCAGGGCGGCGCCGTGTCCGGCGTCGACGTCCACCTGGGACACCTCCTCACCCCGGCCCCGGGCCGCCGTGCCCGGCGACCGGGAGCAGGCCCGCGAAACGGGCAGGACTGCACTCTCTTAACAGACTAAAGGAGTCGACGTAGTCCGATCGGACACTTGGTCATGAGCGTTCGGTCGAGAGTTGGTGGGACGCGCCGCTCTCCGCCTTGGTCAGCAGGGCGCGGAACCGACCCGCGCCGGTGGTCGGCGACGCCCAGCCGGAGGAGGTCTCCAGCAGCCGGGTCTCCGGGCGCTCCAACCAGGACAGGATGCGTTCGGTCTCCTCGGCGGAGGCCGCCGGCACCGGGCCGTGGCCGGGCAGCACGGTCTCGGCGGTGGCCCGGATGGCGTTCAGCGTCGGTCGCGGATGGACGCCCGGCGGGGAGACGCCGGCACCGGCCAGCCGGCCGTGCCGGACCAGGGCCAGCTCCCAGCCACCGCGGGCGTGCGGGCGGGCGGCGGCCAGCTCGGTGATCCGGGTCAACGCGACCAGGCGCTGCATCCGGACCGCCGCGCGCAGCACCGCGGCGAGCCGGGTCCGCACCACCGCGGCCTCCTCGTAGCGCTGGGCGTGGGAGAGCACCTCGATCCGGGCCAGCAGGGCGTCCACCACCACCTGCGGGTCGTCCGTGGTGGCGGTACGGAACGGGGCGGCGGCGCGGTGGTCGTACTCCTCCGGGGCGATCCGGTGCTCGCAGGGCGCCGGGCAGCGACCCAGCTCGGCCAGCGCGCAGGCCGGCATGGTGGTGCGCCGGGAGAGCCGGTGCGTGCACTGGCGCAGCGGCACCGCGTCGTGGAAACCGGCGGCGGCCAGCTCGGCGGCCTGCTTGGAGCGGAACGGGCCGAGGTAGGCGGTGTCGGTGGGGGCGAGGTCGCGCACGATCGACAGCCGCGGGTACGCCTCGTCGGTGAGCTTCAGCCAGACCTGGCGCTCCGGATACTTCGAGCGGCGGTTGTACGGCGGCGCGTGCGCGGCGATCAGCCGCAGCTCGCGGACCTCCGCCTCCAGCGAGTGGGCGCACTCGACGGCCTCGACCCGCTCGGCGGCGGCCAGCATCTCGGAGATCCGGGCCCGCTTCTCGCCGGCGGTGAAGTAGCTGCGGACCCGGGTCGCGATGTCGCCGGAGGTGCCGACGTAGAGCGGCCGGTCGTCGGCGGCCCGGAAGATGTAGACCCCGGGCACCTTCGGCAGGCCGTCGGCCAGGTGCCGCTTGCGGCGCTGGGTGGGGGTGACCGCCTTGGCGAACTCGATCGCCTCGCCGATGGTGTCGACCCGGTGCCCGCCGAGCCGGCCGATCAGCCCGTGCAGCACGTCGACGGTGGCCTTGGCGTCGTCCAGCGCGCGGTGGGTCGGCTGGGTGGCGGTGCGGAAGTAGGCCGCGAGGGTGCCCAGCTTGCGGTTGGGCACCTCGTCGCGGGTGAGCACCCGGCGGGCCAGCGCCGCGGTGTCCAGCACCCGCGGGTTGGGCCAGCGGTAGCCGTGCTTCGCGCAGGCGGCCTTGAGGAAGCCCACGTCGTACGGGGCGTTGTGGGCGACCAGCACGGCGTCGGAGATGAACTCCAGGAAGCTCGGCAGCACCTGCTCGATCGGCGGCGCGGGGATCAGCATGGCCTGGGTGATGCCGGTCAGCACGGTGATGAACGGCGGGATCGGCTCGCCCGGGTTGACCAGGGTGGCGAGCACCCCCAGCTGCTCGCCGCCGCGCACCTTCACCGCGCCGATCTCGGTGATCCCGCCGCCGTCCGGCGCGCCGCCGGTGGTCTCCAGGTCGACCACCACGAAGGTGGTCGCGTAGAGCGGCAGCGCGGGGTCGACCCCCGTGGCCGCCGCCGGGTCCAGGCCGGCCAGCGCCTCCTGGACGTATTCCGCTCGGGTCACCCGCGGCACGTTAACGGCCGGGTCCGACACTCCCGTCCCACCGGCCCCAATCGTTACCACGGGCTTAGGATGAGAGATCGGCTCACTCACCGGGCGGTGAGCCCGTCCGCGGTGGGAGACTTGCCACATGCCCCTCACCGAGCCGTACGACGACCACCTCCCCGAGGAGGAGCCGGTCGCCGCCGTGCACGACGCCGGTGAGACCCTGCCGGAGCCGGGCCCGGGTGCCGGCACCGCGCCGACCGACGTCGGCGGGTCGGTGGCGCCCGAGCCCGAGCCGGTCCTGCCCGAGCCGGTCCGGCAGCGGATCGTGGCGCTCACCGCCGCCGTGCTGCCCGGTCTGCCCGCCGACGAGGTGCCCGTCCCGCTGCGCCGGGTCGCCAAGTTCGCCCCCAACCGGCGCGCCCGGCTGGGTGCGCCGGCCATCGCCGCCCAGCTCACCGCCGACCCGCTGTTCCGGCAGCGGGTCACCGCGCGGGTGCTCGCCGACGCCGGCGACCTCGGCACGGCGGTCGTGGAGGGGACGGCCCCGGCCGCCGCCGACCCGGTCGAGGTGGCCGCCCTGGCGTACCTGGCCCGGCCGCGGGGCTGGCGGGAGCTGATCGAGGCCAGCGGCGCCGCGGTGCGCGCCGAGGCGGACAGCGCGGTGGTGGCCGAGCTGGTCCGGGAGGCCGAGCAGCGGGCCACCCGGGCCGAGCACGACCGGGCGGTGGCCCGGGTCGAGGCGGAGAAGCTGCGCGACGAGCTCGCCCGGGTGCGGGAGGAGCTGGGGCAGCTCCGCGAGGAGGCCCGGCAGCTGGGCCGTACCCTGCGGGAGACCCAGGCCCGGGAGCGCAAGGCCACCGAACTGCTGGCCACCGAGCGGGGCCGGGCCGCGCGGGCGGCGGCCGACACGGACGCCGAGCTGCGCCGGGTCCGGGCCCGGCTGGCCGAGGCGGAGTCCGCCGCGGGGGTGGCCCGGGCCGCCGCCAAGGAGGCCCGTTCGGTCGACGACGCGAAGCTCTGGCTGCTGCTGGAGACCATCGGCCAGGCGGCGGTCGGGCTGCGCCGCGAGCTGGCGCTCGACCCGGTGGAGAAGCTGCCCGCCGACTTCATCGCCGACGCCTTCGCCGACCAGTCGGCGGCCACCCCTGCCGGCGCGGCCGCCCGCGCCCGGGACACCGACGACCCGGCCCGGCTGGACCAGCTGCTCGCGCTGCCCAAGGCGCACCTGGTGGTGGACGGCTACAACGTGACCAAGCGCGGCTTCGGCGAGATGTCGCTGGAGCAGCAGCGCAAGCGGCTGATCAGCGGGCTGGGCGGGATCGCCGCGCAGACCGGCGACGAGGTCACGGTGGTCTTCGACGGTGCCGAGCGGATCCACGGGCTGCCGCCCACGCCGCGCGGGGTGCGGGTGCTCTTCTCCCGGAAGGGGGAGACCGCGGACGAACTGATCCGCCGGCTGGTCCGCGCAGAGCCCCCGGGCCGGCCGGTGGTGGTGGTCTCCTCCGACCGCGAGGTCGCCGACGGGGTACGCCGGCACGGCGCGTACCCGCTGGGGGCCGACTCGCTGCTGCGGCGGCTGTCCCGCTCCTGATTTCGCGGCCGCCGGGGCCGGGCCGGGCCCGGCCGCCGGGGTTGATCGGGTCTGGGGCGAAGCGGTGCGGTCATCGCCGGCACTCGGTCGCGCGACTCGCCCCGGCGCCGGCCACCCGGTCCGGTCTGCCAGCGGCCGGCTCAGACATGCTGTGCAGTCGGCGCGCGACCGCCGCCGCGACCTGACGGAAGGCGAGGACGGCGGCACGGCGGTCGTGTCGTCGGGCGGCCGCGACAAAGGGCACCGGGTCGACCCCGGCCAGTTCCACGAAGCGCAGCTCCGCCAGGGGCGAGAGCCCGCGTGCCGTGCGGGGACCCACGGCCACCACCGACGGGTCCTGGAGGATCAGGTACGCCATCTCCGCCGGCGAGGTGACCGCCACCCCGCGCTGCTGCGGCGGGCAGCCGTCGCGGTGGTGGTTGAGTAACCAGTAGTCGCGGATCGTCGGCACGTCCTCGATCCGGGGCATGGGCTGCGTGAGCACGTCCGCCAGCGACACCGCCGCCCCGGCGTCGGCCAGGGGATGCCGCGCGTTCAGCCCGAGGACCCGGGGCTCGGCGAACAACACCGTCCAGTCGTGCCGTTCGGGGTCCAGCGGCAGCCGGGTGAGGGCCACGTCGATCCGGTCCTCGAGCAGGGCGGTGTACAGCCCGCCGACGGTCAGTTCGCGCAGCACCAGCCGTACCTCGGGGGCGGCCCGCTGCCAGGCGGGCAGGATCGACGCGATGAGGTCGCCCACCCCGCCGGCGCTGAAGCCGACGCGGAGCATGCCGCCGCCGGTGCCGATGCTCTCCCGGGCCGCCCGTACGCCGTCGGCGACCTCGACCACGGCCCGCTGGGCCGGCTCGAGCAGCGCGAATCCGGCCTCGGTGAGCCGGACGCCGGTCGGCTCCCGGTGGAACAACGGCGCGCCCACCAAACGCTCCACGGCGCGGATCTGCTGGCTCAGCGTCGGCTGACTGACATGCAGCAGCGCGGCGGCGCGGGAGAAGGAACGCTCCTCGGCGACGGCGAGGAAGTACCGGAGTTGACGAAGTTCCACCATGACGATCCCCCCTGCCCGACCCTCGGGCATCGACGATCAGAAGATCTACCACCACTTATAGGCGCGTCCTATGGCCCATCGGTGTCGCGTCTTGGACAGCCCTTCCGGCCCGGCCGAAGAATCGACGACGGCGGCACCCGGAACCTCACCGGGTTCACCGCCGCCTGTCACATCGGCGACGAACGACGGCCGGCCGCGACCACCAGGCCGGCACGAAAGGGGTTCCCATGAACGCAGCACCGGCCCGCACCATCCGGGCGGTCGCGACCGCCTTCACCATGCTGGCCGCCTCCCTCGGTGTGGTGGCCGTCGGCGCCACGCCGGCGGCGGCCGGGACGAAGGACGTGTACACGGTCACGAAGTACTCGAACACCTTCAACGGCGGCTGTGAGGCGGAGGCGACGGTGACCTACTGGCCCGGCACCGACACCGCGACGTTCACCACCAGGGTCACCAGCCCGTACCTGTTCGCGGCGTGCCGGGTGAACACTCACCTGTACGTGCAGGGCAAGTCGACCCAGTGGAACAGCGCCACGCACTACACGATGGCGTGCGGGATCACCGACACGTCGTGCGCGTCCACCCAGACCACGACCGGCACCTACTACAACGCCACGCCGAGCCTGACGGCGTACGTGGACAGCGTCAACGACGCGCTGGAGGCGATGGGCATGCCGCGGTCGATGAACCGCAAGACGGCGGTCGAGTCGATCTCGATCGCGTCGGCGGCCTGCTCTACGGGTTGCACGCGCGAGTGCGCCTGACCGTCCCCGAGC